>DAOLVF010000013.1:33081-34523 GCA_035420565.1 Spirochaetota bacterium
ATTGTAATTTAATAATAAATCTTGACATATAAAAAGCAATTTATACCATTGTGCACAAATGGGCTTATTCTATTTTTTTGCATAAAATTTTAAAAAAGGGAGTGGGACTATGAAGATAGCTGTCTTAGTTAAGCAGGTTCCAGATATGGAATCAAAATTTAAAATTATTGGCGACAGTAAGATCGACGAATCCCAGATTGCTTTTAAAATGAATGATTTTGATGAGTATGCTGTTGAGGCTGCGCTGCAATTAAAAGAAAAGTTTGGTGGTGAGGTTATTATTATTTCAGCAGGTCCGGAGCGAGCATCAAAGGAAATTCGTCAGGCTTTTGCAATGGGTGGCGACTGGGGCATCCAGATTCAGGATGAACAGGTTGATGCAGGTGATAATTTTGTTGTTGCATCAGCGCTTTGCAAGGCTGTAGAGAGCTTAGGTGGAGTTGACCTTGTATTAACCGGTGTTCAGGCCGAAGATGACCAGGCGGCAGTTACTGGAGTAATGATTGCCGATATGCTGGGTATGCCACATTGTACCAATGTTGTTAAAATTGAAGTTGGCGGTGATGGCAAATCAATGACTGTCAACAGAGAGCTTGAAGGTGGATTGAATGAAGTATTAGAAATAGCTATGCCGGCTGTTCTTACCATACAGTCTGGTATAAATCAGCCAAGATACCCAACCCTTCCTGGGATTATGAAAGCCAAGAAGAAAAGATTGGATGTCAAAAAGGCTGCTGATTTAGGAGTAGCTGCTGTTGGTGAAGCAGGGTCTAAAACTAAGTTTGTAAAAATGTTCTTCCCGGTATCAGATCATAAGGCTGAAATAATTGAAGGTGATCCAAAATCAGCTGCTGCTAAGCTTGTTGACAAATTACGAAATGAAGCAAAAGTGATATAAGGGGGTACACAATGGCACGTATATTAGTTGTTGCAGAACAAAGAAACGGTAAAATCAGCGATGCTACATTAGAACTTTGTAAGGCTGCCAAGGCTTTAGCATCTGCAATGGGTGCATCCCCGGCTGCTGCAGTTTTTTATAAAGATGATAGCTTAGCAAAAGAAGTTGCACAGTATATACCTGAAGTATTTTCAGTAGTAGATGCAAAGCTGGATGTTTATAATGCAGATACTTATACTGCTGCAGCAAAAGCTGTTGTTGAAAGTCAGGATGTTAAAGGCGTTTTAATTCCACATACCTATGATGGAACTGACTATGCTGCAAAATTAGCCATGGCGTTAGGATGTGGCATTGTAACTAACTGTAATAGATGTGAAGTTCAGGGTGGAGCTGTTGTTTTTACACGTAATACCTACAATGGAAAGATTCAGGAGCAGTGTTCAGTAAAAACTGATAAATTTGTTGCAACGTTTGAAAAAGGTGCTTTTGAAAAAGAAGCTGCTGGTGGTGCAGGTTCGGTTACTGCTGTAACTGCATCTATTCC
>DAOLVF010000014.1:0-2418 GCA_035420565.1 Spirochaetota bacterium
GCGCACAATTGCTATGTCATTGAGGATGCTGCCCATTCATTGCCATCGTATTATAAAGGGAAGCTGGCAGGCACGGTGGGGCATTGCGGTTGCTATAGCTTTTATGCAACCAAAACGCTGTCAACCGGTGAGGGTGGTATGCTTGTGACCGCTAACAACAGGTGGGCTGACCAGGCGCGCTCGCTGCGCCTGCATGGGATGAATCGCGATGCATGGAAGCGGTATGATAATCATGGAAGCTGGTACTACGATGTGGAACAGCAGGGATATAAATATAACATGACCGATATTGCCGCTGCAATGGGGCTGACGCAACTGGCCAAGTTACAAAGGTTAACCGCCATGCGCACTGCCATAGCCATGAAGTATTCGGAGGCGTTTGGTCAGTATGATACGCTGATTCCGTATAGCGTACAGGAAACATGCAGCTCGTCATGGCATCTGTATCCGCTTAAGCTTAATGTGCAGGCGCTTGCCGTTTCCCGCAATCAATTTATTGACAAACTTGCAGAGCGCGGTATAAACACAAGCGTGCATTTTATTCCATTGTACCGCTTTACGTATTTTAAAAAAAGGCTGGGCGATAGTTACCGTACATTTCCTTCTGCGGAGTGGGTGTTTGAGCGTGAAATAAGCCTCCCCATCTATCCCTCTATGAAGGATGAAGAGATTGCCTATGTTATAGACAATGTTATTGATATTGCACAACACTATAAACGATAATCCATGAAAAAGGTATTCTACAGTATACGGCTTTCGCAGATGCCGTTGGTTATGATGGACATAGCATGCGTTATTGCAGGGTATGTGATGGCGTCCATGCTGCTGCACGGGATGGGATATGCTGTGATGAAGGTTGCAGCAGTTCATGCGGTATGTACGATAGCGGGATTATATGTGGCACAGTGCTATCGCATAGTATGGCGGTATGCTACCATACGGGATTTTTACCGTGTCGGCGAAGGCTTTGTGCTGGGCGGTGTACTGCTGCTTATCGCTGCCTATGGCATAACTATTCCGGATGCTGCCACCCTGTTTATTGCATGTGGCACAGGCTTTGTTTTGTTAATTGCATACAGGATAGTTTTAAGGGAGCTAACCTCATCTTCAGTAACTATCGCCCCGGGTAAAAAATCTGTTATCCTCATTGCCGGCGCCGGTGAAGCTGGACAAACCATAGCAACCGAGTTTAAGCGCAATGGCAGGTATGACAGCATTATAGGATTTGTTGATGATGATAAAAAAAAGGTTGGCACGCTTTTAAGCGGCAAACCTGTGCTTGGCACAACCGGTGATATTCCGGCGCTGGTGCAGCAGTACACAGTAAAAGAGTGCATCATTGCCATGCCGTCGGCACCAAAGAAGGCTGTGGATAGGATTATTAGCATTATCCAGAGCTGTGATCATCCTGTTACCATATCCATACTTCCGGCTGTCAGCCGTCTGTTTGAAAAGGCTCTGACCCCCGAGCTTAAGGGTATTGGCGTTGAAGAGCTGATAGGGCGCCAGGAAATACAGGTTGACAGCAATGCTATTGAGCAATTCTTTGCCGGTAAGGTGGTGCTTGTTACCGGTGCAGGCGGAAGTATAGGCTCTGAGGCGTGCAGGCAGCTTTTACATTTTAGAGCAAAAACTATTGTAGCGGTGGGCAGGGGTGAGCATTCAATATATAATTTAACATTGATGCTGAATGATTATGCAAAATATTTTGATAAGCCTGACATCCGATACTATATAGCCGACATCAATGATGCAACGCGAATGCGGTATATTCTTGATAACGAAAAGCCTGATGTGGTATTCCATGCTGCTGCGCATAAATATGTTGATATCATGGAGCACAATCCTCAGGAAGCTGTGCGCAACAATTGTCTTGGAACAGTAACGGTGCTGGAAGCTGCAAAGCATGCTGGCGTTAAACAGTTTGTATGTATCTCTACTGATAAGGCGGTGCATCCGGTAAGCGTCATGGGCGCAACCAAGCGTATTGCCGAGATGGTTACGCTGGCTTATAACAACAGTATGCGTACATGCTGTGTGCGCTTTGGCAATGTCATTGGCAGCCGCGGCTCGGTTATACCGTTGTTTTATAAGCAGATTGCAAAAGGAGGTCCGGTAACCATTACCCATCCTGATATGACGCGCTATTTTATGAGCATACCGGAGGCGGTGATGCTTGTTATCAACGCAACGGTGCTTTCACAGGGCGGGGAAATTTTTGTTCTTGATATGGGAAAACAATATCGTGTGGAAGAGGTGGCGCGCAATTTGATTGCACTTTTAGGATACCAGCCTGATGTTGATATCCCTATTGTATATACAGGAGTGCGCCCCGGTGAAAAGCTGCAGGAAGAATTATGGAATGAGGGCGAAGAGCTTGTGCCAACAGCGCATACTAAAATTTATACAATAGCGCAC
>DAOLVF010000014.1:2518-8608 GCA_035420565.1 Spirochaetota bacterium
TGCCCCGTACATTAATAATGATATCCTCACCTGGCGCTATTAGCTTTTCAAACAAAAGAACCCCTTTTGTTTTTATATCATTTGCTCTGATAATCACAATAGTATCCTTAAAAGTACTTTTAATAGTAAGATAAATAATACTCTATAGTTTTTCCTTTATCCACCCGCCTGCCAGTATTGCACCGTCGTCATCATAGCAAACCACCGCCTGTCCTGGAGTTATACTGCTCTGAGGCTGGTCAAAGGTTATGATGAGCCTGCCATTATCTGTTGTTGCAGTAGCTTTACATGGTTTTTGCGTGGAGCGTGTTTTTATCCATACCGGTGTATTGTTTAATGCGGTTGCCTTCATAAAGTTTATGCCTGAAGCAATAAGTCCGCTGGATAAAAGCTCATCTTTGCTTCCTGCAATAATGCGATTGTTTACAGCATCAATTGCCACTACATAGAGAGGATGTTGCCATGCAATGCCAAGTCCCCGCCGCTGCCCTATTGTATACCGGTGAATGCCCTTGTGCCTGCCTATAACCTTCCCGTCGGTTGTTACTATATCCCCAGCAGGCAGCCTTTTGCCAGTGCGCTGCTCTATATAGCGGGGATAGTCGTTATCCGGAACAAAACACACCTCCTGACTTTCGGGCTTATGAGCAACATGAAGACCCATATCATGAGCTATCGCCCTGATTGCCTCTTTTGTGTAAAGCCCCAGTGGCAGCAACACATGAGCAAGTATTTCCTGATTCAGATTAAATAAAAAGTACGATTGGTCTTTATCAGCATCTTTCCCGCGCTGGATATAATAGCGACTATTTTTACACACTGAAGCATAGTGTCCTGTTGCCAGCGCATCGCAGCCTAATTCTTTTGCATGGTGCAACAGTTTTGGAAATTTTATAGAGGTGTTGCAGTTGATACAGGGGCTTGGTGTTCTGCCGCTGCAATATTCGTTGCAGAAAGGTTCAATAACGTTGCAATAAAATTCATCTTCAAGGTTAACAGTGTAATGATGGATTCCCAAACTGTTTGCTACCTTTTTTGCATCATGCAGGTTTTCCGGGCTGCAGCAAACATCAAAACGGGGCTGGCTGCCATCCATCTCTGAGCACAGTAAAATCTTTGCAGTAAGTCCAATGACGTTATGTCCTTCTTTAACAAGCAGAGCAGCGGCAACTGAGGAATCAACGCCACCGCTCATGGCTACAGCTATGTTCATAATTATCCTTAATGTTGCAACAATGTACTTATAAGTATATCAGGCAATGACAGCCATGTAAAAATATTTTTTATGTGCGTTGCAATTATTCAATTTTTAATGGATGGGGATATCATTGGGTTGTGCTACACACTATTGTTTCTGCTATTGTTTTATTTATTTATTCATTCAAGACTGCTGTACCGTACAATAACGCAATGACATTGTATGCTTTATATATCCTTTGCGGTAAGCATTTTATTTTTTTGTGATATCCTTGTTAAGGCTGCTGCACACTGCCGGTCAATAATGATGATATTGTTCTGATTCATTGTATATTTGTAAACATCAACGCTATACAGGGGTTGCAGGGTTTTCATGGTTTCCAGCAACTGAAAGGCTTTATCTTTTTGAGGCATAGCAATGCCCTGCTTTTCAAAGAACTGTAATCGTTGCACCAGTGATGCACAGTCGTATCGCAATTTGCGCAGCAGGTAACACTGGCCGGTATATTCAGTGATGATTTTTTGAATATCAAAGTTGCTGACCGCTGGAATGGCACTTTGCAGGGTAACTATCTGCTGCAGTATGTTGCTGCCGTAACCTGTTGAAGCCTGCTCAAATGCTTCATTAACCACCGTTGCATAGTTTATCAAAGCCTCTTTTGCATAGTGCTGGCTCTGAAAAAGGTGTATGCCTTTTTCTATTGTTTCAATGCCTGCTGCAATTTCCCTGCTGCAGAGTGCAGGGTTCAGGTTATTATTTTCAGGCGCTGTACAACGGCTGCGTATAGCTTCTTTGATGGTGTGCAGTGACTGCATAAGGTTTTGTACGGCAGCATCGTTTTCTTTTTTATGCTGGGTGCAGGCAAATGCCTTTAATATTGAAACAATGCGTTCAATAGCAGGCATGGTTTTACCGGAGCTATCGCCCGCAATTGTTTGTTGTTGCAATTGATGGGCAAGCGTTGCAATATGCTCATAGCGCTTTTGATAATCAATTGCTGGTTCCTTGAACTGTACAAGATTGCAGTAGAGCGTATTTGCCTGTGCATAATCCAGAAGATAGCGCGATTGCGTGGTATAATGCTCAATAAATGTGTTAAGCGCCTCCTCATTTTCAATGGTTATCCCGTTTATGCTTTGCATGGTGGCAAGAAGTTTTTGCTGTTCGGCAATGGCATCATGTACTGGATCAATGTATGCATGTGCTATTGCGTCAATTTCACTGGTTGGTACAGTGCTGGTTGCAATGAGCTCATCTCGTTTTGCGTTAATGTCGTTTACTGCTTTCTGGCTATCTATTTCGTGGGGGATAGTTATCTGATATGGTATGCCATTGCCGGAGTTATAAACATTGCTATAGATAGTTTTTGTATGTATTTTTGCTGCAAGTGATGGGAACAGCTGCAGCAGCAATGATGGATTGTGCATGTATTGAGCGGTCGATGTTGTATCGCCGCTGCACAGGGTAAGAATAGATTGTATGTACTCAGCCTTTTGCTTTGTATGGCAAGCCTTCTGGTATAGCTCGTTAAACCTGACGCTTGCTGACAGGTTTGCCATAGGCGGTGCACCTGGCGCGGACATATCGTTGTTCATGGTATCGTTGTCTTTTTCTTCTATGCCTGTGCTGGTATAGCTGGTTATGGAGGCAAGCACCAGCTCGGTATGAATGATGTAGTAGTCATTGGTGGTGCAATCTATTGTATCAGATGTTTGCAATGGTTGTAACTGTTGTATAACCTGCTGTCGTGTTATGTTAATGGCTGCATCATCAAAACATTGGGATAAAACGGTTACATAATGGGTGGTTGCGGCGTGCTCACTGTGTTTATTGTTTAAGCTTTCGTGGTACAGGGCTGACAGTTCCTGTGCCATTGCCAAACGAGCATCAATATATTCAAGCACAAACGAGGCGTATGGCTGTTTGTGCACCTGTTTCTGTTCTTTTTGCAAAGACTCTATCTGGCGCTGCCAGTACTCATTGGCAAATGCAAGATGTGACAGCATAAGAATAGGTACTATATAGAGTAGAGGTTTCATATTTTTCGCTTCCTTTTTTTATTTATCGAACAAAAGAGGTTGATGGATTACGGTATAGCGGCATATTGTTAAAAAAATACTATTGACATCATCGTCACTATATCGTTACTTTACTGTTATGGTGCTTAAAGAACATGTTATATCGCAATTACAGCATAACTTTTTCTCAACGGGTGTTGAGAGGGTTATCCTCTTTGGTTCATTTGCGCGTAATACACAGACAAGAAAAAGTGATGTTGACTTAATTGTCATCAAACAAACGGATAAACGTTTTTTTGATCGGTATGATGACTTCAATGACATTGAGTCATACGTTTGTGTGCCTGTTGATTGTTTGATCTATACCCCTGCTGAATGGGAAATAATTTACAATAGAATTTTTTTTAAGAACGTTCTAAAAAAGGCTACTGAAATCCATGTACATCTTTGAACTGATAGCTGAACAGCGTATCCGTGACGCCATGGAGCGAGGTGAGTTTGATAACCTTCCGGGGATGGGGAAACCTCTTCCACGGGATGAACTGGATACTATTCCGCCTGATATCAGGATGGCATATAAAATAATGAAGAATGCAGGCATCATTCCTGAAGAGGTAGAACTGCGAAAAGATATATACTCATTACAGCAGCTTATCAACGCCTGCTGCGATGATGATAAACGGCTGGAAGGGCTTGTAAAACAGCTTAATGCAAAACAACTGCGTTATACCATACTCATGGAACAAAAAGGGATACATGTTCCTGATTATGAATACCGAAAAAAGGTAATGGAAAAATTAGCAAAATAGTATAATTCTTTACCGACGTATCTTCATCTTTGTTTTTGCCAGATGTTTTTTCAAATGAATGTACCGCTTATGAGCAACCTCGGCAAAGCGCTGCAAAATGTCTTTTAAGTCACTGGTGTTCCATAGTTCATTTATTGAGTGATTATTAATGGTTATGGTATAGTAAGGTGCGCTGCTGGTAAGTGCTATATTCTCCTCGTTTATTGTAATCCCTTCTTTTTCAAAAGCTTTTTGTAACATCTCTTTTATGGTATATGAAAAAATCTTCTGTACATCAACGATATCCTCAGAGGTAGTGATCCGTTCCCTGAATTGCGGCATGAATTCTTTTTCCAGTTTGCTGAATGAAATCTGTATGCTCATAGTGACCTCCACAAATAGATGTTGAAAATGGTTATAGTGCTATGATAGTATTATACAATATTAGCATGAAAAAATCAATAATATAGTGATAAAATAGTATGTGGCAGGTTCACAAACCTCGCCCTTCATCCCTCTCCTTGAATAAGGAGAGGGAAACTGGTTGTGCACCATTTTATTTTTAGAGGGAGTGCTATCATCATGAAGATGCAAGTAACTGCAATAATCATGGTATGCTGTGCAGCCATTTCATGCGCACGAGATATTACAAAGGTAACTATCGCCAAAAAGCCTTTGCCGGATAACTTTACGGTAGTGATGCCGGAAAAGGTTGCTGTCAGTAACGATGCTGTTACCTGTACTATCTATGCAAAAAAATTTGCACAGGGCAATGTGGCGTATTGTGAAATCATACCTGCTAAGGATGTACAATTGGTTTCTGTGAAATTTATTGATAAAGAGATTGTATTATCAAAAAAAACGTGGGGGTACAGAGGATTTTTTGCTATTGATCCTGAGTTAAAACCAGGCGTTTATCATTGCATCATATATGGTGATTCCTTTCATATTGAGATTCCTGTAACTATTAAGCGATCTTTTTTTCCCGTTTCGGTTATCCCAATGGAGTTTGATAAGTATTCCCAGAAGGATTACATAGAGACTCCCGAGGTAAAACAATTTATTGCTGAATGCACAAAGAAAAAGCAAAAAGCATTTGCAACAAGGTTTGATGACTGCATACAAAGCATTCCCTACCATCCACGGAATACCCATACCATCAATTCAGCATTCTGGGCAAAACGACGATATCTGCTGTATGATAGCTCTACTAAAAAAAGGCAGACGGTGACGCGTATCCACCGCGGTATTGATCTGAATGGCAACAGTGGTGACCCGGTGTATGCAATGCTTGACGGCATTGTGGTGCTTGCAGATAAACTTTTTTACGAAGGCAACATGGTCATCGTCAATCATGGCAACGGCATATTCAGCTATTACATGCATATGGAAAAGCTGATGGTTTCATCCGGGGACAGGGTGGTTGCCGGACAGCTTATTGGCGCTGTGGGAAGCACCGGCATGTCAACAGGGCCGCACCTTCATGTTTCGCTTATGGTTCATGGTGTGCAGGCAAACCCGTTAAGCCTTCTTGTTTTGCCAATCAGAGAGTAGGGCATTAATTCTTCTTTACAAAAAAAGCTATGCTATTTTAACTATAAAAATATCGTAGCAGTGTGCTGCAACGGTATGGTATTTTAACTATTAACAACAATGCTTATGTGCTATAGTTTTTGTGCGATAGTTATTGTTTATGGACTGGTATAATGTTATGACAAAACCGGCGGAACTATTCATAAAGTCAAAAAATCTGGATGAGTTCAGAGGCGATATTATTGCCTGTGACGGAAATTTTGATTTTGACATTGAAGATATGATTGCACTGGGGAATGCCTACTTTGAACGTTTTCCGGACTGTTTTTCAAACCGGAACTGTCAGGATGTCCAGTTAGGATATCAACTGGTCAGGATATGTCTGGTTGAGAAGCTTCTTTCAGGGTTTCCTGCGACTGTAAAAGATGCGTTCAGGAAGATATTTTTTAGCGCTTCTGCTGTTGCTGACACCATGAAAAATTTACAGGCAACATCAGAATATCAGGAGCTATCGAACATTGTTGCTACAATCAATACCAGGCTGGAGGAATAT
>DAOLVF010000014.1:8708-25270 GCA_035420565.1 Spirochaetota bacterium
ATATCAGGAGCTATCGAACATTGTTGCTACAATCAATACCAGGCTGGAGGAATATAACAGGATAATTGACCTCTTGCCCAAAGGGATGATTAAAGAACGGTTTGTTGGCGGAATAACAAATTTGTTTAACATTGCATATTTAATAAAAATGAATTTTCAGCAAAAAGCCCATGAATAAGGAATTTTTGCACAGCATAAGCCATGAATTACGCTCCCCGTTAAACTCCATATTAACGCTGTCAAAGGTTTTGCTTATGCAGGCTGATGGCAGACTTACCCCAGAAGAAAAGGAATATTTAGCAATTATTGAACGCAATGGTAGCCGCCTCCTGGCACTGGTGAATGACATCATAGAAGTATTTGAGATAGATAGCGGTATTGAGTTGCATATAACTGATGTTATGGTTGCAACAATACTGAGTGATATTTTTGAACGATATGAAGGTATACTGGAGAAAAAAGGACTTTTACTGCATACGCATCTGGATGATGTTATACTACAGAGTGATGAGACCAGGGTGTATCAGGTGTTTGAGCACCTTATTGATAATGCGGTGAAGTTTACCGAGGAAGGCTGTATAACAGTGTCAGCGCATGCACATGATGGGATGTGCACAGTAAGCATAGCCGACACCGGAATAGGTATTCGCAGTGAATTTCTGGATACATTGTTTACAGGTTTTACCAAAGCATCAGGCTCGCTGTCATCAAAATATCCAGGGACGGGGCTGGGGCTTACCATAGTATTGAAATTATTATCCATCCTTGGCGGAACCATCCATGTTGAAAGTCAGCTTGGGAAAGGTTCGTGCTTTACGGTGCAGTTGCCATTACAGGTGGAAGCAAAACCGCAGGCAGATCGCAAAAAAATTTTGGTGATAGATGATGATTCGGACAGCGTTGTGGTGGTGAAAGCTCTGTTGTCAAAACTATACGATATTACCGAAACCCAGTTGGGCGCCAGAGGTATAGCGCTTGCTCATGAAGTAAAGCCAGATTGTATATTGCTTGATTTATCGCTTCCGGATTTACATGGATTAGAGGTGGTGAAAGAGCTGAAAAGCAATGACCATACAAAACATATACCGGTTATCATCGTTACCGCATCGTCGCTTAAAAATGAGCGCGCAGTCATTATGGCTTCAGGATGTGATGATTTTATACAGAAGCCGTTTCCAATAGAAGAATTTGTTTTAAAAGTTCAGCATTGGGTTAGCCAATCATGAGTACAATCCTGGTTATTGATGATAAAAAGGATAATCTGGTAAGCATTACTGCTTTGTTAAAAAATCTTATTGCTGATTGCATGGTTATTACTGCTGAGGATGGCAAAGAGGGAATTGAAAAGGCAAAGCAATCAAATCCTGATGTTATTATTCTTGATATCAAGATGCCGGGGATGGATGGCTTTGATGTATGCCGCATTTTGAAAGATGATCCCATGACACGAAATATTCCGGTTATTTTTCTTACCGCCATACATACTGATACACACAGTAAGGTTAAGGGGCTTAAATTAGGAGCTGATGCATTTTTAACCAAGCCAATAGATCAGGCCGAGCTGATAGCGCAGATAAATGCCATGATGCGTATAAAATCTGCTGAGGATATGCTCAGGAAAGAAAAGGATCTGCTGGAAGATATGGTGCTGCAAAGGACCGGTGAGCTTTTAGCATCGCAGATGCGTTATAAGTCATTGTTTAACAGCATATCGGATATGGTTATTATCCACAAAAGTGATGGGAACATTCTTGAAGTTAATACTACAACATGCAACCGTTTGGGGTTTTCACATGAATCGCTTGCCATGATGACGTTGCAGCAGCTTACCTCTGAGGGCGATAGTAACCGGATACATACATTTTTGCAGTCGATCTCTGAAAATACCGATTGGTATGAAACAGCTTTTGTTGATAGCCATGGCAACACCATCCCCGTTGAGATTGCCAGCACAACAATCTATTATCGTGATGAAAATGCAGTGTTGAGCGTAGCCCGTGATATAACCGAACGAAAACAGATAGAACAGGTGCGCACGCAGCTATCTATTTTGCTGGACAATTCGGATGATGCAATTATTGGAACAACTCTTGATGGGACAATTGCAAGCTGGAACAAATCAGCAGAACAAATCTTTGGCTATACGTTTGATGAGGCAGCTGGCTGTCATGTAAGCTTACTGTCGCCGCCATACCGTCCTGATGAATTTAAACAGCTCATTGAACGGGTTAAACATAACGAGGGGATAGCTCATTATGAGTCTGAGGGTGTAGACAGGCATGGTGCAATCCATAATATGTCAATGACCGTAACCCCGCTTGAGGATGAACGCGGCACCATAATAGGCTGCTCAATCATTGCCCGGGATTTAACTGATGTTAAACGGACAAAGGAAAAATTAAAGCAGGGACTTGACATTATACAAAATCTGGAGGATATAGCACCAGCTTACTTTTTAACATTGAGCGAAGAGGGTACTGTTATTACCTGCAATAAAGCCATGTTGCAGGCTACAGGATACAAAGCCAGCGAGGTTACCGGCAAAAGCTGCTGTACGCTGTTTATCCCTGATTTTGGGCAACGTGCATTTAGAAATCAACTATCGCACATGAAAAAAACAAAAGCCACACACATTTTTGAAACCTCAATAGTAATGAAAGATGCAACCGAGCGCATTGTGCAATGGCATGCCCGCCCCGTCTATGATGCCGATGTATTTAACTATTTTATGCTCATTGGCATTGATATGACCGAAAAGAAGCAGCTGGAAAAAAAGATTTTACAGGCAAACATTGATGAACGCAACCGTATAGCGCGGGATTTGCATGATGGGTTGGGGCAGCATCTTGCAGGCATAATTTTTAAAACAGAGATGCTGCGGCTTAAATTAAAAGATGAATTTTCCAATGAGGTGCCCGAAATTGTAGAAATACAGAGTATGGTGCATCAGGCTATTGAACATACCCGCCTCATTGCTCAGGGGCTGAGCCCGGTTGATTTAAACAACAAAGGATTGCATGTTTCCCTGCAGGAGATTATCGCAGATATTGACAAAAATTTTAAGATGAAAGCCATTCTTGAATGGGATGTGACCAGCAATATTGATGCGTTGGTTGACACGGTACATGTTTACTATATTGTCCGTGAGGCTGTGAACAATGCAGTTAAGCATGGTAATCCCAAACATATTGCCGTATCAGTATGCGAGGATGACAATGATTATTGCATCAGGATTATGGATGATGGGCGGGGCATACCAGATGATGTTGATGTAACAAAAGGCATGGGGATGCATATCATGCAATACAGGGCATGGATTATCAATGCTGCATTGCAGATTCAGAACAATAAAACGGGCGGGACGCTGGTTCAGTGCACAATACATAAAAGTTTAAAGCCTGTTACTGAGAAGCTGAAAAGCACTAAGAAGTTCAGCATAGTTGTGGTTGATGATCATCCTATTGTACGGCAGGGATTGCAGCAGCTTATTGCAAGCCACAAAAATTTAGAGGTCATTGGCGAAGCACGTTCGGCTGATGAGGCAATTGATGTCATTAATAAAAGGGTGCCTGATTGTGTACTGGTAGATATCTCATTAAATGGAACCAGTGGCATAGAATTGGTGAAAGCATTAAAACAACGCTTTCCAAAATTGCCTGCATTGGTGCTTTCCATGTATGATGAAAAGCTTTATGCAGAACGTGCCATTAAAGCAGGTGCACGAGGATATTTAATGAAGAATGAAGCACCTGATAAGATTATCAATGCTATCTATACGGTTTTAAAAGGGGACATTTATTTGTCAGGTGAGGTAAAAGAGCTGATAGTTAATGCATTGTCGGATAGAGGTGTTATTGACAGCTCGGTGGAGGGTCTTACCAACAGGGAGTTTGAGATATTTCAGTTGATAGGACATGGTCTGGGCAACAAGCATATAGCAGAAAAGTTGCATATAAGTGTTAAAACTGTTGAAAATGTTCGTGAAAAGATAAAGATGAAATTGCATCTGGACTCATCTCAGGATTTGTTGCAGTATGCTATTCAGTGGGTTCGTGAGCATGGCGGGGATTAAGATATTGATATACTTTTTGGGCATTGAGGTGACAGCTATACCATAAAAACTTGACATACACAATAATGCAGGTTATAAAGCTTATAGGCATTATAAAAAGATAGGAATGATATCATGATTCAAAGGAGGTTCGCATGGAGTACGTGTTTAAACACAACCCTACCTATACACTCCTTGCATTGAAACTTGCTCCAGATGAAAAGGTCAAAGCTGAGGCAGGTGCAATGGTTTATATGAGCCCGGAAATTTCAATTGAGACAGGTTTTGGCAGTGGATTTCTGTCTGCTGTTGCTCGAAAATTCTTTGGTGGAGAATCGCTCTTTGTAAATATTTTTACAGCATCTCATGGTGGTGGTGAAATTGGCATTGCTCCGCAGTATGTTGGTGATATACAACATAAGAAGATGTTGGGTGAGGCAATCATGCTGCAATCTGGTTCGTACCTGTGTTCATCACCTGAGTTGACTGTTACTCCACAATTTGGTGGTCTTCGTTCTTTGTTTGGAGGAGAAGGGCTATTTTTGCTCAGGGTGTCTGGTAATGGCGATTTATTTTTTTCATCATACGGTTCAATTATCGAAATTCCTGTTAGTGGGAACTATGTGGTGGATACCGGGCATATTGTAGCATTTGAAGATTCTCTTTCTTTTGCGGTTAAGAAGGTTGGTGGTTGGAAATCTACTTTCTTTTCCGGTGAAGGGTTGGTTTGTGAGTTTGCTGGTTCGGGAAAATTGTGGATACAATCGCGTGTGCCCAATAGTTTTATTAACTGGATTACTAAACTGCTCCCGAGGTGAGCCATGAATATTAATATTAAGTATAATCCGTCATACGCACTTGCTGTTGTATCGCTCAATGCTGATGAGCAGATAAAAGCTGAAGACGGTGCTATGGTAAGTAAAAGCGTCAATGTCTCCATAGAAACAAAAAAGGCATCGAGCAGTGGTATTATGAAATCAGCAAAGATTGCTTTTTTTGGTGGTACCTCATTCTGGCTAAACACTTTTACTGCGCAGGGTTCGAGAGGTGAGGTTACCCTTGCTCCTACCTTGCCTGGTGATATCAAGAAACTTGATATTGCCGGAACGGTTTTTGTACAGTCAAGTTCATTTCTTGCAGCCAGTCCCTCTTTAGAGATAAATACAAAGTTTCAGGGATTAAAAGGTTTTTTTAGTGGGGAGTCACTATTCTTTTTGCAAATCAGCGGTGATGGCCCGCTCCTTATTGCAAGCTATGGGGGTATTGAGGAGCTCACTGTAAGTGAAAGTCTTATTGTTGACACAGGGCACATTGTAGCGTTTCAAGATTCACTTACTTATAGAATAGAAAAATTGGGAAATTGGAAATCGTTTTTCCTTGGTGGTGAAGGGCTTGTATGCCATTTTACGGGGAGCGGTAAAATCTGGGTACAATCGCGAAATGTTAGCAGTCTCACTTCATGGTTGCGTGAAAAACTTCCGCCAAAAAGAGAGTAGGAGGTAATAATGAAATACGAAATACTTGGTAAGCCTGATTTTCCATGTGTGAAGATTAATCTTAATGCAGGTGAATCCATAGTAGCTGAATCGGGTGCAATGGTGGCAATGTCTACTAACATGGAGATTAAAACTGAATCTCGTGGTGGAATTATGAAATCGCTTAAGCGCTCTGTTCTTGGCGGTGAATCGTTTTTTATTAACACTTTTACTGCATCTGATAAAGCGGGTGAAATATTATTGACTTCGGCAACTATGGGTGATCTTGAGGTGATAGAGCTTTCGGGAAACGATATTATATTATCAACCCATGCATTTGTATGTTCAAGTCAGAGCGTTTCAATCGATAGTACATGGGGAGGTTTCAGGGCTTTTTTTGGTGGTGAAGGGCTCTTTTTTCTTAAAGCATCAGGCAGTGGTACTCTTTTCTTTTCAAGCTTTGGCGCCATCCATCAGATTCAATTGCAGGGAGAATACATCGTTGATACAGGTCATATCGTTGCTTTTGACCCATCAGTCAGCTTTACAATTGAGAAGGTGGGTGGGCTAAAGTCACTTTTCCTCTCAGGTGAAGGACTGGTATGTAGATTTAGTGGCTCGGGAAGATTATGGATACAGACACGTAATCAAAATTCATTTGCTGCATGGGCCGACCAATTTAGGAGAGTAGAATCGTCTGACAATAGCGATACCATGTGACATATTATGCATTGAAATTATTGTTATTTCATTGATATGATGTTTCCTGATATTTACATGTAAGTAAATGCATGGAAGGTAGATTGAAATTAGTCATAACTTTAACTTTTATATGCTCATCCGGGTAGAAGGAAAGCTGGATATTGTAGTATTGCTGTTTTGATAAGTGTATATGACAACGTGGTAGTAACAAAAAAAAAGAATGAATAAAAAGTAATAAGGGATGAAAAGTACAGTGAAAATAGCAAAAAATGGGCAGATTACCATTCTCCAAGGGATATGTGATATTCTTGCTGCCGACGGTATTGAATTTAACATTACATACAATGGAGTATACGTTCACCCGGTAAAGAGTGTTGCAGGAAATTGAAAACACTGCGCAAAGCATTATGAAGAGCTTGATTCTATACGAGATAAAGTTCGGGAAGATGTTGTAAAAAATTACTAAAATTAAAATAAACATATATATTCCATACGCATAAGCAAATTCCCCTATTAAAAAAAAGACAAAATCCCCTATTTACAATGGTTATTGATTGTGCCATATTGTATCCAGTTAAAAGACTGGAAGTGAATGTTTTGATAATTTTTCAATCTCACAATTGTAGCGAGGATAATCTATGAGTTATTTGCCAGGTGTGTGCACCTTTTGTGGAACAGGATGCGGTCACTACCTCAAAGTAGATGGCGCATCAGTCAATGGGGTTTTCCCATCACGAGTACACCCCGTCAGCAAAGGCAGATTATGTGTACGGGGCTGGAATATTCATGAGCTATTATCCACTCATGACAGGATTACAAAACCGCATGTAAAAGAAGGCGAGGTGTCGTACAGGGATGCTATTACTAAACTTGTTTCAGCATTATCCTCTTATAAGCCGGAAGAGATTGCTTTTTATGTTTCGCCGCGATCATCCAATGAGGATAATTTTGCATTAATGAAGTTAGCCCGTGCAGTATTCAAAACCAACCATATAAGTATTCAGTCTGAATCAGGGCATCGTAACAGCCTTGATGTTTTATTTAAAGGAACTGGTTGTGCTGGGATGCTGGGCTCGCTTGAGGACATTCGCAAGGCAGAGGTTATCATCGTTGCTGGCATGGACATAACAACACAGAACCCTATCGTTGGCAGCGAATTGCACTATGCTGCGCGGAACGGCTCATTGCTGGTAACTATCGACAGCCGAACAACAAAGATTGCCAGGCTATCAAAGAAGTTTATGAATATAAAACCCGGAACGATGCGCCAGGTGTTTGATGCAATAGCATATTACATTGACAGTGAAAAGTGGGGGAAAACAACTATTGCGAAGTATGATGAATACAGGAGATACTTAGAGACTGTCCCATTTAAAACTATTGAAGAGGTTGCCGGCGTTAGTGTAAGTGATATCATGTTTGTTGCTGAAAAGTTAGCAAAAGCAAAAAGCGCCGCTGTTTTTTTTACCTCGGGTATATCCGGATTACAGTATGACACGGTGGCTTCTATCTATAACTGTTTTGCCATTGCCGATAAAATTGGCAGGGAAGGTTGCGGAGTAAAT
Organism: Spirochaetota bacterium; assembly: GCA_035420565.1. Taxonomy (GTDB): domain Bacteria; phylum Spirochaetota; class UBA4802; order UBA4802; family UB4802; genus UBA4802. Next base: position 16,502 of record DAOLVF010000014.1, read on the forward strand.
CCGGTTACCGGTATCAATAATCTTCAGGGCAGCTTTGATATGGGGTGCGCTCCTGATTTACTTACCGGTTTCCAGAGCATAGATGATACTGCGGCAAAAAAACGATTTGAGCAACAATGGAATACTAAACTTCCTGAATTGAAAGGAAGGAGCGTTGAAGAATTACTTGCCGACAGCACATCCCCGCTTAAAGCTCTCGTTATTGTTGATCATGATGACGGTATTATAAAATTTGCCGATAGATTAAAATCATTACCCTTTGTTGCCTATATAGGAGCATTTACCAATAAGGTAGCTGATTTTGCTCACGTTGTTTTACCCATTACTACATATATTGAAACCGATGGCACATTTACCAATGCAGAGCGCCGTGTACAGCTTTCGGTAAAAAAATGCAATCCTGCATTTGATGTTTTACCACTGTGGAAGCTGGCAAGTGATATTGCCGCTGCAGCGGGGAAACCTTTCAACTATGCTCATGCTTCAGACATCATGGATGAGATTGCATCGCTTACCCCCTCATACGAAGCCATAAGTCATAAAACATTAGCAAAAAAACACGGCATACAATGGCCCTGTACAAAGAAAAACCCTGATGGGGCAAAATATTGTGCAACAGACAAACCAGCGTTTGTTCTTCCTCAAAAGCCATACGCCATGGTGCAGGCAAATGAAAGTTACCCGTATCTTCTCATGCTGGGCAAAGCACAACATTACTGGCACCAGAATACTATAATGCATAAGACATTTATTCCGTTACGTGAGTACAATGCAACCCTGCTTTTATACCCCGACGGCTATGTGGCGATAGCTCCTGAGGATGCAAAGAAGCTTGGCGTGCGGGATAGATGGCCGGTGAAGGTGGTTGCCGAAAAGGCAAGTATGAAAGCGATGGTTATGATATCCGATGATGTTGCACCGGGCACAGCCTATGCTCCCTATTTTATAAGGGATTCCATAACATCATTTTTATTAGCATATAGTGACGTTGTGTCACAGGGCGAAGAAGCAACAATCCCAGTACGAATTGAGAAGGTGTGATATGTATCTGATTAAACGTGACGATATTAAGAAAATTGCTCATGCTTTAGAAGAAAAGTATACGTTATATGGTCCATATCTTGATGAAGTGTATGGACAGTGTATCTTTGATACAGTCAACGGGGATACGGTAAATGTTAATGCTCCTATCCCAACCAATCCACCCAAGCAGGTTGTATTCCCGCATTTAGAAAAGATCATGCAGTACAAATACGATAAAAAGGCAAAGAAAGCTGAGATTGCCATGCTCTTTGATGATGCGCCCAAGGCGTTATTTGGATTGCGTTCATGTGATCTAACGGGATTGCAGTGCATTGACAGGTTTTTTCTGGGGCAGGAATTTGTTGATGAGGTATATCGTCATCATCGCAGTCGCATGTTTATTGTTTCCAGTACCTGTGTTGTACCGTTTAAGCAGTGTTTTTGTGTATGTACTGACAGCGGTCCTGCTGCTAATGAAGGGTATGATATAAATCTTACGGATCTGGGCGATAGTTACCTGGCAGAGGTTGGCAGTGAAAAAGGAAAGGCATTTATTGAAGCTTTCCATTTTCCGGCGGCAACTGATGAGCATGCTAAACTGAAGCAGAAGCTTGTGGAGAAGTCCATCACGATGTTTGAGGATATCGCGGTTGAGTCAAAGGCATGGGTATCTCGAGTGATGAACAGGGTAACAACAGGATTTATAAAAGAAGAGGTATGGGAATATATTGGTAAGCAGTGTATAGAATGCGGTGCATGTGCGTATGTTTGCCCAACATGTACGTGTTTTAATATCAATGATACCAGCACAGTTGAAGGGGATACTTACCGGCTGCGCACATGGGATTCATGTTCGTATGAAGGATATTCGCGAATGGCTGGAGGACACAATCCACGGAAACCAATAGAAGACCGCAGAAACAAGCGATTCTTCTGCAAACTGTCATATTCCCAGTCAAAGAAATATCTACGCCCGGGATGTGTTGGTTGCGGGCGGTGTGCATGGGTATGTCCCGGTGATATTGGGCTGCCTAATGTTGTTACATATATCCGAAGAGAAATTCATGAATAGGTGATAGTTATGAGCGAACAGAAGATTGTAACAGTACCGGAAATTGCCACCATTGAAGAAATTAAAGATGAGATAGTCGACGTGAAAACATTTTATCTCAGGTTTGATAATAAAGAAATTGATGGCAATTTTAAGATTAAGTCGGGACAATTTATCATGTGCACGGTATTTGGCGCCGGCGAGTTTGCTGTTTCTCTACCGCCAAGCCCTGAGAACGACAGATTTCATATAACCGTGCGAAAGATTGGCAAGGTAACCAATGCCCTCCATGATCTGGAGGTTGGAGATAAGGTTGGTGTTCGTGGACCTTTTGGTAATGGGTTCCCCTTTGAAGAAATAAAAGGCAAGAATGTTATCTATGTTGCTGGTGGTATTGGGCTTATTCCACTGCGTTCTTCCATTGTTCATGTATTGCAGCACAGAAATGAGTTCGGGCGCATTTTGCTTTTATATGGCTCGCGTTCGCCGCAGGATTTGATGTATCAGTATATGCTGGAGCAATGGCAGAAGATAGAAGGCTTTGAAACATTTATTACCGTAGATAATGGTACACCCGAATGGAAAGGCAATGTGGGTATTATAACAACACTGTTTAATAAGGTGGAGATACCCGTTGAGAATACGGTAGCATTTGTATGCGGACCTCCTGTTATGTTTAATGCAGTTATTAAAGAGCTCATGCAGCGCGGCATTAAGGATGATATGATAATCTCAACATTAGAGAGGCACATGAAATGCGGCGTGGGAAAGTGTCAGCACTGTGCTATCGGGAGGACCCTGGTATGCACTGATGGCCCTGTTTATACCTACCGACAGATTAAGATATTGGGTGAGCAGATATGAGTTTTACTGCACTACAAAACATCTTTAACACTACAACATGCATTGTAGGATTAGGGAATTACTATCGCCATGATGATGCTGTTGGTCTTTTTATTCTTGATAGGTTAAAAGCAATAGATAGTAATCCTGGTGTTCTGCTGTTTAATGTAGAGGATATTATTGAAAGCTATGTTTTTACCATAGCTGAGTCAAATTGCAACAATGTGTTAATCATTGATGCGATCGTTGGGGAAGCAGAACCCGGTACCATCGTTTTTGGTAAACTCCATGACATTGTGGAGACGGGATTGAATATATCAACGCATAAATTAGCATTACAGATGTCATGCAAAATATGGGAAGCATCACAGAAGGATGTCTATTTACTGGGCATAGTTATAAACAATGATGATTATGGAAAGGGACTATCGCCCGTTATTCATGATAAAGCAGAAACAATAGTGAATATGTTGCAAGCATCTATAATGAGCAACCAAAAGGAGTGTGTGTATGAACATTGATGTGTATGGTATTTTATTACAGGCAATGGCTGTTTTATTAGGTGCAGGTTTAGTGGTGCCGCTTTTAGCTAATAAAAGAAAGCTGGCAGGCTGGATAAATACAATTGTTATAGCAATTGCAAGCAGTTTGTTGCTCTATGTAGCATATAATGCAATTTTTGTTATGGAATCCTCTGAAACACAGGCAATATATTTTGGCGGTGTCTGTGTCTATTTTTTAATAGATGCTTTTTCAGGATTTTTTATTGCCATTATCGCCTTTATGGCAGTAATAAGTGCACTGTACTCCATTGACTATATGGAGCATTACAAAGACTATTCATTACGCCCCTACTTTATAAACTTTCCCTTATTTATTTTAGGAATGGTGTGCATCGTTACTGTTGATGATCTCAGCATTGGGTTTACCGTTGCATGGCAGCTCATGACGATTGCCTCATATTTTTTGATCAGGTTTGAATACAAAAACAAAGAAAATGTACGCAACGCCAATAAATACCTTATACTGATGGAGCTGGCATGGGTGTTTATTGTTACCGGTGCATTTATCATCAATGGTTCTGCAGCAGGCGATTCAATACACACATTGACTCAGAAGATTGGCGCTTCAACGGGTATTGTGCCGGTAATAGTCTATACATTGTTATTTCTTGGATTTAGCTTTAAAGCCGGGGTTTTTCCCTTCGGTCAGTTGTGGCTGCCTGATGCTCACTCAATTGCTCCTTCCCCAATCAGCGCCTTGTTAAGTGGTGTAATGATTAAAACAGGGATATATGGAATTATACGAACATTTTTCTGGATGGTACCTCATGATGGTAATACTATCAATCCTCTTGTATGGGGCGCTATTATTGCAACATTTGGTGTGGTAACCTTATTTATTGGGACCTCGCAATCGTTAAAGCAAAGCGATGCAAAACGCCTGCTTGCCTATAGCTCCATTGGGCAGATAGGATACATCGTTCTGGCTATAGGAGCAGGTTTATACATGTATCACAGCAGCAATATGTTTGTAAAGATGCTTTCATTTGTTGCTATCATTGGCATTCTGTATCATGTTCTTAACCATGCAATATTTAAGGGATTGTTGTTCCTTACCAGCGGTAGCATACTGTACGAGACAGGAACAAAAGACTTAAATAAATTGGGCGGACTTATGACATTCATGCCAATTAGCGCTGTCATAGCCGGAATTGCATCGTTGTCAATAGCAGGAGTTCCCCCCTTTAGCGGATTTGCAAGCAAATGGACCATAATTTCGGCAACTCTGCTGGGGGGCAGTCAGGTTTTCTTCCTTGTATTGTTTGGCATCATGGCTCTTTTTACCAGTGCGTTAACCCTGGCCTGTTATGTTAAATTCTTTGGGATGTCGTTTGCCTCCACCGGTGTTGAATGGAATGGTGACCATAAACCTCATGAAGTTTCATGGAAGATGTTGCTGCCCAAATGTGTACTGGCAATTTTGTGTATACTTCAGGGTATAATACCGTTTGTTTATTATGATACTTTTATTAAAATATTTAAATCCTCATCGGGTTCAATTATTCAGCATGCATTTGCTGAGCTATCCACACAGAACTATATTTTCACAAATGCCTATGGTGTTACCGTTAATGTCCCGGGTATGCATTATGCAAATGCTGTTGCCGTTCCTCTTGTGATGATAGTTATTATAATCATAGGGTTTGCCGTGGCATACATGGTGAGGAAGAGTGCAGGTGCACAGGAGAAGGTAATGCCAACATGGCTATGCGGCTATCAGGATCTTAATAATAATAACAGATATAAGGATAAACACATGTTTGCAGCATTAAAGTCCATCCTGTGGTGGACAGGTGGTAATGTTAAATAACACAACATTAAGTACGAGGTAGAATATGCCATCGATAGATCAAATAAAAAGTGAATTAACGGCAAAGTTTAAGGGCTCATTGAAGGGTTTTGACACGCCACTGCCAACACGCTTGTTTGTTGATGTGGATAAAAACAGTATACGCTCTCTGTGTAATGCGGTTGTTGGTATGGGAGCTCGATATCTGGTAAGCATTGGATATGACAATATAGCACGTGATAATACATTGGGATTGGTACATACCTTTAGCTTTGATAACGATAATGTTTTTTGCTGTGTTCGCACAAAGGTGCCTGCTGATAATCCTGTATGTGATTCTATAACCCCTGATATTCCAAACGCAGGGTGGTCAGAGCGAGAATATATGGACCTCCTTGGTATGAAATTTGAGGGACATCCAAAACCCAAACGGCTTATCCTTGCTGATGACTGGCCAGCTGGTATTTATCCCCTGCGAAAGGAGGTGCCATGGAATTTGATGCCTCCAGCAGCTGAAGATGTTGCCTACCAGCTAGATGAGGCACCGGAAGGATGTACAACGGTACCCATTGGGCCATTCCATCCAACCTTACATGAACCTGCTCATTTTGCAGTATATGTTGATGGTGAAACAATAAAGGGATGTGATTATCGCGGTTTTATGACACACCGTGGTATTGAAAAACTTTGTACAACACAGGTAACCTATAATGAGGTGCCATTTATTGCCGAGCGTATATGCGGGATTTGCGGTTCAGTTCATGCAACATCGTATTCTCAGGCTGTTGAGCTTGCAGCAGGCATAACAATATCGCGCAAGGCGGAATATATACGCACATTCATGCTGGAGCTTGAAAGAATACATTCACACCTGTTGTGGCTTGGTGTTGCAGGACACTTAATAGGATTCGATACCGTGTTTATGCATTCGTGGCGCGTTCGTGAACCGGTAATGTGGCTTGCAGAAAAGATTACCGGAAATCGTAAAACCTACGGGATGATCATCATTGGTGGTGTGCGAAGGGATATACTTCAGCATAAAGATGATATTTTAAATGTAATGAATACGGTAGAGAAGGAACTTATTGCAATAAAGAATGCAATTGTTGGTGATACGGTCATCCACCGAAGGACAAAAGGCGTTGGATACGTTTCGACAGAGGATACAGTCAAATGGAGTCTGGTTGGTCCTGTTGCTCGTGCACGTGGAGTTAATATCGATACCAGGCGTGATCACCCCTACGCAGCGTATGATGCGGTGAAGTTTGATGTGCCCGTGGTTGATACCTGTGATGTATGGGGAACGCTGCTTGTTCGTATTCTGGAAACCTTTGAGTCAATTAAGATAGTACGGCAGGTACTGAACGATATGCCTGTTGACGAACCATTATTATATGAATTTGATGAGCCAATAAAGCCACTAATCCATTCCATAGCTGCGGTTGAAGCACCACGCGGTGAGGTGGTACACTATCTCATCACCGGTGAAGAAAACAGAGCCGACAGATGGCGGGTACGTGCCCCCACGTACCCTAATTTGCAGGGTGTTCCGCTCATGTTGCTGAACAATCAATTAGCCGATGCACCCATTATCATTGGCAGTATAGATCCATGTTTCTCATGTACTGACAGGATGGCACTTGTTGATCTTACAACAGGGAAACATGAGGTGTTGAACGGTGAACAGTTTGAAAAACTATCACGAAGTAAAAAAGGGTAAGGTAGGTGTTATATGGATATTCTATTAATACTGCTTAACATTATATTGTTTTTAGGGCTGGCACCATTGTATGAAGGAATAATACGAAAGTTGACGGCAAAGATACAGTCCCGGCAGGGGCCACCTATCTATCAGCCATATTTAGATATTATGAAGCTATTGGGGAAGGATAACCTTGTTAGTGGCAACTGGGCATTTAAGCTGGCGCCAATGATGGCATTTGCAGCCGTTACTGCGGTAATAACCATAGTTCCCATAGGATTTAAACCTAACTATCTTACCCATTATGCGGATATAATCACCATTGTGTATTTGCTTACGTTAGCAGGGATTTCTATATTATTGGGAGCGCTTTCAAGCAAAAATGCCTATGCGATGATTGGGGCAAGCCGTGAGATGGTAACCATGATAATGGTAGAACCAATCTTAGCAATGACATTTATTTTGGGTGCGGTTAAGATGAAAAGCCTTGCTATAGATGCAAGTATGTTCAGTGTGCTTTCAAATGGGTATTCGTGGTCGGTGGTGCTTATGCTTGTAGTGTATGTAATGGCATTACAGGCTTTTGTTGCACGACAGCCATTTGATATCTCTGAAGCTGAGGTAGAGATTCTGGAAGGGCCATTTATTGAATACAGTGGTCCCAACTATGCTCTATTTAAATATTCCATGATGCTAAAGCAGATGTTCTATGCAGTACTGTTTGTGACAGTGTTTATGCCGTTTTTGTTTACCGGTATATTTATCATCGATGTATTATTGCAGCTTATAGCAGTTGCAGTTGTGTTTGCAGTCATAGCATTGTTAGGGTCTACCAACCCGCGGTTGCGAATTGATCAGGCGGTGAAATATTACGCAGTGCTCATTGGTATTTCACTGTGTACCATAGCGATGAGTGTGTATGGAATATAATTCTAAAACATAAGGAGTACGATCGTGTGGCTTACAAGTAAAATAAAACAGCTTTTTGTGGTGACAAAACCAGGGACGGTAACATTAGCCTATCCATTTGATCCACGGCCTGTTCCGGAAAATTTTAGGGGTCAGCCATATTGGGATCACCATAAATGTATTGGATGTGGTGGATGCGCCAATCATTGCCCAGCGCGTACAATATTGGTGCGCGACTTATGTAATGAGATCAGGGTAATGGTGTATGATGGTTCTCGATGCACTTACTGCGGACGTTGCGCAGACCTCTGTCCTGAAAAAGCTATAACGATGACCCCGGAGTATGAATTAGCAACCAATGATAAACGGGATGTTAATGAAACGATGGAACTTTTTATGCTTACCTGCCAGCGATGTGGCAGATGCTTTGATCATGAAATAAAAAATGCAATTGATAGGCTGACATATCTGGGATATAGATATGATAACCTTGAGGTGAGAGCAGTTATCCCTGTATCAACTCAAGTATTTGATAAAGATATGTACGAAAAAACCATGACCTATAAAAGACCCGGGAAGATAGGAGAATAGTTATGTTTGCTAAATTATCAAAAAAGGCATTCCCAAAATCATTATGGGTGTATCACTGCAATTCCGGTGCATGTAATGGGTGTGATATTGAGATATTGAATATACTGACGCCATATTATGATGTTGAACGTTTTGGCATCAAACTGGTTGCTTCCCCACGGCATGCTGATGTAATGCTTATATCAGGAGCTGTTACACGTCCAACCTTTCCGCTTGTAAAAAAAGCTTATGATGCAATGCCATCTCCAAAGATTGTTTTTGGGATTGGCTCATGTGCTACAGGTGGTGGATGCTGGTT
>DAOLVF010000014.1:25370-32518 GCA_035420565.1 Spirochaetota bacterium
CTCCAAAGATTGTTTTTGGGATTGGCTCATGTGCTACAGGTGGTGGATGCTGGTTCGATACCTATAATGTAACGGGGGGTGCTGATAAAGCAGTACCAGTAAATTATTTTATTCCCGGATGTCCTCCCCGGCCAGAAGCAATTATTTATGGAGTTGCGCTGGCACTGGGTCTTGTGGATAAAAAGGCTGCACCTGTTGAGTTGAAACAGATAGAATTTCCTATCGATATATATCAACGGACCAAAGCATGGGAAGAAAGAAATGTTATTTATCAATTACTCTATGACTAAAATTTGAAATGGAGTGCACACAATGGCTAAGAAAATATTATTAGTTGATGATGACAGGGATCTGGTTGAAAGCTTGAAGCAGGCTCTGGTGATGAATGGTTATGAAGTGGAGGTTGCATACAGTGGTGCAGAAGGGTTAAAAAAGTTACTATCGTACAAACCTGATTGTTTGATTCTGGACGTCATGATGGAAACTGACACTGCTGGTTTTGAGATATCATATCAGATCAGGAGTAACCGGGAAACTTCTAAATATAAAGATGTTAAAAATGTACCTATCATCATGCTTACTGCTATCAATCAGGTTACCAATTCTCGATTTTCGTTAAATGAAGATCAATCGTTCCTACCCGGGATAAATGATTTTCTTACAAAACCTGTTCGCATTGATGAGCTTTTAGATAAAATTAAGAAATATGCATGAGTTTACAGTGATGTGCATATAGTATCAAATCAACCTGTTTACAATCGCAAAGCCGGAATATCATATTTGATGTTCCGGTTATTTTTCTGTATGCGAATAGTTTTGTTTCTTATGGGTATTGTTAACAGTCAATGGAACCAATATTTATTAGTGGCCGCGGGGGTATGAACATTAACATTTTCCAATATCCGTTAGTAATTGTGTAACAATGAAAAAGGATTGCATAAAAATGCAATATAATTTATGGTATTCAATAATAGTAAATAATAAATAATAGTCCTGCAATGAATAAACGATTTGCATCACAGATACGCTTTAAGCTGTTCATTAGTATATTGTCAATAGTGCTGCTCTCGGGTGTACTATCGACGTTTATAGGTATACGAACTATTCAAAAGCATGTTGTTGGGCAGGCATTTGACACAGTTTTGAAGGATCTGGATACAGCAGATTTTATTTATACCAGCAGAGTAGCTCTTAAAAGCAAGATGTTAAAGCATATTTCTTTGCTGGAATATATTCAGATAGCTATCCTGCACAATGACAGAGCAGTTTTGAGGAGTAAATGTAAGGAAATTCAGCAAGAATTGGGAATAGATATTGTCAATATCACCGACGCACAGGGTAAAATTATAGTAAGAGCAAACAACGATAGTTATGGAGATGATGTATCTGATGATAATCAAGTTTCGTATGTGTTGAAGAATAAAATCCCATGTGAAGGTACAGATGTAGTATTATATAAGCATCTTGAACGGGAAGGCGAATCCATTGCAAGCAAGGCTATTATAAAAATTATACCAACACCAAAATCACGAAAGGTGCAGCGAACAATCATAAAAGATGCTCTGACAATTAGTGTTGCAATACCAATTTTTCATAACAATAACTTTATTGGAATTATATATGGCATCAGAATACTGAACAACTATAATGGGATAGTTGATCAGATTAAACAGCTTGTATTCAAAGAGGAAAAGCTTGGTGGTTTAGATGTTGGCACATCAACAATATTTCTGGATGATGTACGGGTTTGTACCAATGTAAAAAAACCTGATGGGACAAGGGCAATCGGAACATTATTATCAGAGGAGGTATACAATAAAGTAATATTGCAGGGTAAGCTGTGGTGGGATAAAGCATTTGTTGTGAACAACTGGTATATCTCTGCATACAAACCTCTTTTGAATATATATGGCAAACCGGTAGGTATTCTTTATGTAGGCATTCTGGAAAAGAAATTTGATGAGATAAAAAAAAGTTCTACTCTGAATTTTGCATTTACAACAGCGCTGATTGCAATCATTGCTGTTGGCATTTCACTGTATCTATTAAATATAATTATTCGGCCAGTGAGGACACTGGTTAAAGCTTCTGAGTCGGTCATCAATGGGAATTATGATACACATATTGAAATTGAAACAGAGGATGAAATTGGATACCTGTGTTATACATTTAATCAGATGATTGATGCCATAAAAGAGCGCGACAAAAAGTTGAAAGAACAAACACAGGACCAGATTTTACAATCTGAAAAGCTGGCATCGCTGGGGCGGTTGGCTTCGGGGATAGCTCATGAGATAAATAATCCGCTCACAGCAATTTTAACCTACAGTTCACTGCTTCTGGAGGATCTTAAAGAGACTGATTTTGAAGAGGATTTGCGCGTAATCATCAAGGAAACCTTGCGATGTAGAGATATAGTGCGCAATATTCTGGATTTTGCCCGTTCCACCAAACCTGATATCAAACGTACCAATGTTAATAACCTCATAAATGAGGTTTTGTTAATACTTGAAAAACATGTTAATTTCCATAATATTGCTATCAACAAGTATCTTGATCCTGATGTCCCGGATATGTTTATTGATGAAAATCAATTTAAATCAGTGATCAATAATTTAGCTATGAATGCTGCTGATGCTATGCCACAGGGTGGTACGTTAACCGTTCAAACCAAATATAATTTTGGGAATGACAGCATATCTATCATCGTTTCTGATACTGGTGTTGGTATCAAAGAGGAGCATCTTGACAAGATATTTGATCCCTTCTTTACAACGAAGGAACAGGGCAAAGGAACAGGTTTAGGATTGGCTGTTACCTATGGTATTATCAAGCGGTACCACGGCAATATCAATGTTCACAGCGAAGTGGGAAAGGGGACAGTATTTACCATAACCTTCCCATTGTTAAAAAATAAGGAAGAATACTCAGAATATGATAAATCAAAATAGGTACTAACTATGAAAGACATTATAGCAAAAATATTGATAGTAGATGATGAAGATGTAGTGTTGAAAAGCTGCCTCAGAATTTTACAAAAGTTAGATTATGAGGTTGACACTGCTTATTCAGCTCAAACAGCACTGGAATATTTACAAAAGAAGAAGTATGATATTGTGGTTACTGATTTAATGATGCCTGGTATGGATGGATTGCAGCTATTGAACGAAATAAAAAAGCTCTATCCTGATACTGTTGTTGTCATCTTTACAGGGTTTGCAACAGTAGAAACAACCAGGCAGGCGTTGAAGGCTGGCGCATTTGACTATATTCCAAAGCCATTTACCCCTGATGAGTTGCGCACAGTTATTGAAAATGCAGTTAAGTATTGTAAAAACAGCAATCAAAAGTAGCTGGTTTTTTAGTTTATTATAATGAATATTCTTGCATCAGTCGTTCGTAATGGCGTGTTCTTTCCTCATGCTGGCTCATAATTTCTTCAAGCTTATCATATAAAGCAGATAGTTGTTTTTGAATCTTGCTGATCTCTATGGAAAGTTGCTGGATGTCATCACTTTTTTGTAACTGTGATGCATTGATAATTTCTTCGTTAAGAATTTTTAAAAGATTTTCATGCTGTGTAATTTCCTGCTCTATCGATGATACTGTTTCCTGCAATGGTTTGCATTCATTTTGTTTTTCCATCAATAGTTGTGAACGGATACGCCGCAATTCTTTTTTATTCAATTTTTGCTCATTGATATTTTCATATTCTTTCTTAACAGGTTCACTCTCGTTTTCCCATCCGATAGTTTCTAAAAAACGTTGATAATCGCCTTCAAATATGGTGATAGTGTTTTTTTGAAAGATGATACATCGTTGTGCCAGGGCTTTGAGCAGTAGTTCGTTATGAGTTACCAGTATAACGGCACCGTCAAAACTATCTATTGCCGCTAACAGCGCATCACATGCTTCCATATCAAGGTGATTCGTTGGTTCATCCAGAATGAGCAGGTTAATAGGTTTAACCAGTATTTTTCCTATAAGAACACGACTTTTTTCGCCACCTGAAAGAACTGAGATTGGTTTTAATGCGTCATCACCCTCAAAAAGAAGCAAACCACAAAGGTTCCGGGCAAGTTGTCTATTTTTATCTGGATCGCTTAGCACAATTTCATCTTCAACAGTAGCATTAGGATTAAGCATAATACTATTGGTTTGTTCAAAATAGCCAATTTCAACTCCTGATGCACGAGTAATAATCCCTGATTGTGGTTTCATGGTGCCAGCAAGAAGTTCGCAAAGGGTTGTTTTCCCCTTACCGTTAGGGCCAATGATGCAAATTCTATCACCTGAAGCAATGGACAAAGAAAAATTATTGATTAAAGGCTTTTCGTTATACCCAAAGGTTAACGAGTCAACCTGCATTATATATTTTGCATTATTGGGTTTGTACCTGAATTCAAAATCTAAATTTTTTACCGGGATGAGCTTTTCTCTTTTTTGCATTTTTTCTATAGTTTTAATTCTTGATTGTACAAGATTAGCAAGACGGGCTTTTGCTCTGAAACGTGAAATAAACTCTTGAATTTCTTTTTGCTTACGTTCATCGTTTATTCTGGTTTTTTCATAAATTTCTTCTTCCTGCGCAATTTGTTCATACCATTGTTCTGTGGTGCCCTTGATTTTTTTTATGTGATTACGATGTATACCCAGTGTATGAGTAATTATTGCATCCATAAAACTTCTGTCATGGGTAACAAGTAAAAGCTCACCCCGCCATGACTGCAAAAAACGCGCTAACCATCGTATTGATGTTATATCTAAATAGTTGGTTGGTTCATCCAGTATGAGCATGTCAGGGTTTAGTATCAATGTTTTTGCCAGTTGTAGCCTTACCTGAAATCCACCGGATAATTCAGAAACTCTTTTTACCATATCGTCATTTGAAAAACCCAACCCTGATAGTATCTTCTCGGCTCGCCAGTATTCATGTTGTTCAGATTGGGGAAGCAAAGACAGTGCTTCATCACGTGCTACCATTTTTGTAAAGCTAAGATTCTGGGACATGAAGCCCAGGGTATAATGTCTGGGAATGGTTATAGCGCCTTCATCAGGCTGTTCTGTTCCTGCAATAATCTTTAAAAGGGTTGTTTTGCCAAGCCCATTACGCCCAACAAGTCCAACCTTTTCCTTACTGCCAATAGAAAAGGTCACATCCTCAAAGAGCAATGAATTCCCAAATTTTTTTGAAAGGTTTTTTGCTACTATCATAGTGATATTATTATTTGTGTGAATTCTATTCCGTACTCTTTTCCAAACTGGTTTAATGCGTCAAGGCATTTTTGTTTTATAGCATCAATGGTATGGGTAAATTCCTGCATTGAGCAGGTAGAAGCAATTGTTTCTAATTCTTTGAGAGCCTGGTTGCTCATGCTTGTGTCAAGCTTTTCAAAGGTGAAGAAAGGGGTGTACGGATCCCATAATAAAAATGTTGTTGATACAGTGACTGCATGTCGGGAACTATCGCCAAACGTTATTTCTTTAGTTACTGGAATGCTGTTGCGTTTTTCAACGGGTACAATACGTGCCTGAGAATAAAAAGGAGTAATGCAATGCCAGCCAGGCCGTAACGTTTTGTAATAGTGATGTTTTTTTTCTATTATACATATTGAATCAGCGGGTACAACTTTTACCACTCGCTTTAACACTATGAGCAAACAAAGCGCAATAAGTATGTAGCACAATAACATAACCTACCTCCAATAAAATATTTAAATAATTATAATTAAGAAGCTGCAATAGCAATTAAGGTCACGCAATATCGTTAACCAAAATTTTATAGTAAAACTGAATGCTAATAGTATACAATGATAGTAATTTTTGCAATAATTTCAATAAAAGATTTTTAGTATTTTTTGGCGATAGTCATCCTGAAACGCAGGACGTAATCCTGAATTCATTGCAGGATATAACGTTACTCATATGGATTCCGGAATGACGGCAGTGGCAAAAGAGATTCCGGGTCAAGCCCGGAATGACAGGGGTGCATATTGCTATTTTTGGAAAAATACCAATAAAAATACACTTGAAAATATGGAAATGTTTGTGTATAAAAGATATATATTTGCAGGTAAAAAATATGGAACCCATTGCTGAACAAATAAAGATACTTGTGCTGGATGATGATCCGTTTATTGGCAGGATGCTGACCTCTATGCTTATAGGGTATAATGTCAGGTGTGCTACAACTTTTAATGAATTTCATACTATAATTGAGGAATTTATACCTGATATTGCCATTATTGATCTTTTTTTGCCAGATGCCAACGGGCTTGATGTGTGTAAATGGATACGGAATCAAAGTACGTATGAGGATACAATACTCTATATATTGACATCAAACACTGATGAGCAAACGCTTGTACGGGCCTATAGCATCGGTGTCATGGATTATATCATCAAACCATTCAATAAATTTATATTATTTTCAAAATTGCACCGGTGCGCTCTGATGATAGAAATTAAACGGAAATTGGAAACCTCACTGGAATACCAGAAGGACTTAAAAAAACGTTTGCTCCAGCTTAATGATTTTGTTAAAAAATGTATAACTATAGATGATCTGGATTCACTGGTTGCTCTTATGGTGTACGTCCAGCATATCGTTCCTGTTGATGGGCTATGTGTATTTGCAGTTAATAATAACAAATATACACCATTAGAACTAATACCACATCAACGTTCACCAAAAATTATTACTGCATTATATAGGGCTGCTGCTATAACTAAGAATGACAGCGTTTTGTTTTTCTTTGATAATAAGAACAACATCTATGTTTCACGAATTGCACTGCAGCAGCATGGATTTGTTTTTTTAGTAAAGGAGAAGCAGTTTAATCCTGATGAAAAAAATATGCTCACATTGTTTGCTGAATTGCTAAAAGTAATTATCAGCAGAACTGAAATTCATGATTATGTGCAAAAGCAAAACAGAATATATCAGGAGGAGATATCCAAAGTAAGACAGATCCAGGTTGCGCAGTTGCCAAAATTTAAAAATATTCATGGATTTGAAATTGCGTCTACATTTTTACCTGCAGAAGATATCTCGGGAGATTTTTATGATGGATTTTTTATTAACGGCAATACTGATATTTTTCAGATAGTGTTATGTGATGTGTCGGGGCATGGGGTTGCTTCATCAT
>DAOLVF010000015.1:0-30895 GCA_035420565.1 Spirochaetota bacterium
TATTTCATCACCTGAATCTACCACAACAGCATCATTGAGCCCAACAACCGCTATAAGCTTTTTATCAGGAAAAACGGTACAATTTTTTGAAAGATGGAATATTACCTGCTTTGAGCTGGATGAACGGTTCATATTGCTATCGGGATTCAGTATATCATCAATGGAAGCCCAGCTACCAAGGTCAGCCCAGCCAAATTCGCCGGGTATAACATAGCGATAATCGGCTTTTTCCATGATACCATAATCTATTGATATTGATTCTATCTCTGAAAATACAGTACGTTTAATCTCCCATGGCAGGTCATCATTTTGTGTAAGCTGTTCCACTGTTAGATCACGCAATGGCTGGAAGGCATTGTACAATTGTGGCATAAGTTTTTGATAATAATCCAGAATAACTGAAATCTTCCATACAAAGATACCACTGTTCCAGAAATAATTTCCTTCTCTGAGATATTTTTTTGCTGTTTCAAGGTTTGGCTTTTCCACAAACATTTCAACAGGTTTTACTTCTGATGGATCATCATACGCTTTAATATACCCATATCCGGTCTCTGGATAGGTGGGAGTGATGCCGATAGTTACTAAATAATTGTTATTTGCCTGCTGAATGGCTTTTTGTAGTACTTGAATAAATAAATCGGTTTTCTTAATATAATGGTCGGCCGGCAGGATAAGCATAATAGCGTCATCATAAAGCTTTGATAGATAGGTTGCAGCGTAAAGGATAGCGGGGGCGGTATTCCTTGGCATGGGCTCTGATATAATGCTTCCCTTTAACCCGGTTTTATGCAACTCTTCATATGACATGTCTTCATACATCCGGGCAGTTACAATGAGACAAAAATCAGGATGTAAAGGTTTTAACCTATTGATGGTTAATTCCAATAACGTGCCTTCACCGGTGATGTTATGGAACTGCTTGGGTTTCTGCTCATTGCTGAGAGGCCACAACCGTGTGCCTGCACCACCAGCCAATATGACAGGTATAACATCCATAAATAACCTCGCCTGCAGTAATTACGGTCAACCGTATGGGCACCTGTAAAAATCAGGATTATCATTATTCACACTATGACAAAACTTTGTTCAACTACATGTACCCACAAGGGAATGTCCTGAATCTAATTATTAGAAATTCCTCTATGGCATAATGTTATTATTTGTTCTATACGTCAATTATTAAAATTGTCAATAACCATTATAATGCACTATTACCAGCTTATAGTTCCATCGTGATTAATTGAAAATGGTATTGGCATAGTTGAATCTTTGAAACTGGCATCCAATAGCATTGACCCCTTCATCATGTAGTGAATATTTTTTTTAGGAAGAGCAGTAACAATGCCTTTGCTTAAATTTTTTGTACTCAGTACCGTTAAACAATTGATTGTAGAGGTTCCGTTCACTGATTGTATTGTAGGTTTACCTTTAGCTATCTCTGTATCATACAATATAAAATTATAATCAATAGATTTGCCGGTAAGCAATGCTTTAGTTTTATTCTTGATGATAATGTCAAATGACATGGATAGAGGAATATCCAATTGCAATATACTATCAGGTATGCTTTTCCCCTGACTGAACGCCTGTATATCAGCAAATACCTGGTTGAGTTCCAGCATACTGATAGTAAGAGTACGGTTTTTCACCATGGTGGCAAGTTCATTTAAGGTTGGCGGTATAATCTTAAAATGTGCAATATCTATTGATGGCTTGATGGTTGGTATTTCCTGTTTTATTGTAAAAGGGACATTAATGGGTTTTACGATCTGCATTGATGGTGGTAAGGAAAAACCAATAGTTCCTTTGATTGACAGCATTATGGAATCACGATTAATATAATTGTTAACAGCCTGCAAGAGTTGTTGGTAGGTTATAGTTACTGCAAATGTCTTGATTGCTTTAGAATGTTTTGATAGTTTCAATGAATCTTTAGATTGTAATGATAACAATGTATGTGAATCAATATCTATTTGACTTTGAATTGAATCTACATACAATGTGATAGGGTAAGGATTTTCAATTTCTATTGAAAAAAGAGTTGTCATATCATTAAGAGTTATTTCTTTAAATTGGAAACTATGAAATTGTATGGTAGGTTTTTTTTGAAACATTGCAGGGTCAAATGAAGTACAGGTGATAAGTAATGTTAAACAAACAATCGATAATAAGGATATGATGGTAGTTTTTTTCATTGTTGTTTTCCTGATTTTTACTATAATTTTATACTATTTTGTATCAAAAAGAGTGTACAGTCAATCATAAAATATGATAAAAATAAATGCCCAAAAGAAAATGAACAAAGGTATAATAATGAGACGAAGAATACATTTTTTCATGTGTTCGTTCCTTGTGATCTGTGCTACATTGTGTGGATATCATGACGATGGTTTTTCCCAGAGAACGAAGAGCAGCCAGCAAGCAGGTGAACAGAGGAAAGCAGAAAAGGGTTTAAAAGATAATGAAAGATTTTTTTATTATATTAATTTTTCGGTTTCTAACAGTGTGGTTGAACAGGAACGTTTGGTTTGCAGGAAAGCAATACTCTATGATATGTTTGCCCGCTTTTTGTATATGAAATTTCGATTTAATGATGCATACAAACAAATACGAAAATCTCAGGAATTGCTTATTGGATTATACTTAATGGTACTGTCGCGCGAAATAGAAGAAGGAAAAAAATTGCTGGATTCAGTATCACCCGGTCCTATAATGAAAAATGACTATGTGTCAAAACATTACTGTAATTTAGGGTACACTAATAATGAGCAGGCTAAACTATACATGGTGATGGCTGATAACTATCGTACATCGTTATATTCAATGCGACTGTATAAATATATTCAAGCCTTAAAAAAGGCAAAACAGGCTAAACGGTATGCTATTATAGCGTATGTTACATTCCAAGATAAAGAGTTTAAAAAAAAGTTTACTATAAAAGATAAAGGGAATAATGAACCGTACATCTATTCGTATTTAAAGACTAAATTGGAAGCCATACAGGATGAAAATGAAAAAAAATATTTAATACCTATTCTTGGCGATAGTTATTATCAATTAAACAATGATTATTCATATTATGATGATGTATGGAGCAATGGTTCATTGCATGAATTGCCAGAATATGCAGAATATGAAAAAGAGGAAGAATAATTATGAACAGCAGGTGCATCGCATTATTCCGTATCATCGGGTTTGTTTTTATATTTTCATTTATCTCGTGCACTAATGTTGTGTTACCACAGGGTTTATCACAGTTGGGATTTTATGGGGATAGTGTAAGTATCATCCAGACATTGGAGAAAAAACAAAAGCTGTCGTATACAGAGCATTTTATGGCAGGGATTGCATACAAAAAAAATGGTGATTATAAAAAAGCTATGTATCACTTTGCTAATAGCTGTTTTGCTCAAAGGCAGGCTTTAACCTTAACTATCTATCCTCAACCCGTCTATAGCTTTGTTAGCAGATTATCAACTCGCTCACCACTGTATAATGATGCAGTGTATGAAATTGCAAAAGGATTTATGTATTACCAGGAATATAACTACGTGCTTAAATTTATTGATCTTATAAAAAAAGAAAAAACTGGTGTATACCGGGATGCGCAGATGCTTAAATCCGATGCACTGATACAATTAAAGAAATTTGAGCAGGCTAAAGAAACTATTGAAAAAACGATATCACAATACCATGATGTTGATTCGCTGGTGGGGCTGTATCTTAAATTAGCGTCATTGTATGAAAAACAGAATAGCTATTTGTATGCAGTGCAAAGTTATATCAAGCTGCTTACTATAAGTACTAAAAGCTGGAGGTCTCAGATTGCTGCAAAAAGAATTCTTCAGATTAAAGAAAAAAATCCTGACATTGTTCTGTTGCCGGATGATATAATTATGGTTGTTGAAGCATTATATAATACCAAAAATTATAGTGATATAGTATCACTTGACAGCACATGGGATAAATTTTTTGATAATGCCGATATAAGGTATGAATTCGATAGCATAAGAATTAAAGCATTATGCCAGTTGGGTAAGACTGGTGAAATAAAGCAGATATATTCTCAGTATAAAAATAGTGATTTTTGGGATGATTGTGCTGTAGTTATTGTCCGGGCCCTCTGGAATTCTAAAAAGGGTGAAGCCATATCATGGGTAAATAAGTTAGCTGAAACAACGGATGATGGCTTAAAAAAAACAGCCCTTTATTATAAGGCTTTGTATTCAATATATCGAAAAGAAAAAAATTCACAGCCAGTAGATGAATTTGTAGCTAATTATCCTAATGATGCTCTGTCACAAGAATTGTTATGGTTATATGCCAAAAATAATATTACCAGCAATAAAGTTGCACAGTACTATTTAGAGAAATATTACTCAATGTTTGGTGTTAAGGGGAAATATGCTGATGAAGTCTATTTCTGGTTATATATTCTAAACAGCAAAGAGAATCCTGAAAAAGCCCAGACTATCCTTTATGATTTAATAGCATATAGACCAGATTCTGCATATAGCTGGATATTGCTGGAACGGCGATCACCTGATTACACTGTTGACCATCTGAGTCTTGATTTTTCTATGGCTATTCAAACGCTCAATTTTTCAACAACGCTTTTCACTCATGCAATGTTAACCTATAAAGAGAGAGATGAAGCAAAACGGTTAAAGAGGGCTGCTCTTATAAAAAAATCATTTAGTAAAGTTTCAGAATTGCAATATGATAAAATTCCGAAATTGAATGAAAAATTATCCTTACAGGATATTTCTAAAAATAATTTTGTCAGGATTGAACATTATTTCAGCATAGGGTATCTGGAGGGCATCAACAGAGAATTTTCAGTATTTGCCAGTAACAGCAATAATGATGTATATATTGTATCCTATTTATTAGGGCTGCGCTATAACAATTATTTTATGTCAGCGCAGGCTTTGGTGCAGTTGCTAAGGCGGATGAATCTGACTGAAAATATTTTTTTAATGTCACCTGATGCTATCAATAGTTTATTACCTGTGCCATTTGATACATGCATAAATAGTGCAGCAAAAAAATATGCAGTTCAGGAGCCTTTCATCTGCGCTGTTATTAAGGCTGAGTCATTATTTAATCCGTATGCAGAATCGTCTGCCGGGGCTGTTGGTCTTATGCAGCTTATGCTCCCTACCGCGAAAGATATTGCCAGGAAAACAGGATATGGTACTATAACAAAAGATGTATTGCGAGAGCCCTGTATTTCCATAGAGATGGGGACGTATTATATTGCATGGTTAATGAAAAATTTAAATAATAATATAACATTGGTTGCAGCCGCATATAATGCAGGAATTGGTAATGTTTTGAAATGGAAACACGATAGTGAAGATTTATTTACTATCAGTGTACCATTTGCTGAGACGAAGGGATATATTGAACGTATAAAAAAATTTTATTATCAATATATGCTATTGTATGATATTAGAAAATAATAATTATTTTCCTTTTTTGCATAATTGATACTATATTATAAATTATAGTCAAAGTGTATATTATAACTGGAGGTTTGTGATGCAAAGACTAATTATAACTGTGATGGCAATTCTTCTGCTAATGAGTATTAATTCTTTTGCAAAACCCGTTGGGAAAATACTGGAATTATCCGGGGACATAGATATTACCTCTATGATAACAGGTAAACGGATTATCCCCGAAGAAGGGACTGTCATAGATGGAAATGATAAAATAAGAACTGGCAGAAAATCATTTGTTTCTATTGTATTAAATGATGGGAGTAAACTGTTTATACGAGAGATTTCGGTTCTATATGTGCAGGATATTAAATTAAAGTTAACTGATCAACCAACGAGGATTCAGATAATCACCGGGAAATTGCGGGTTATTGCTGCAAAAACTATGAAAGGTAACAGCTTAGTTGTATATACACCAACTGCAATTGCTGGTGTACGGGGAACTGATTTTGGGATTATAGCAACACAGCTGGAAACACGGGTGGTAATTTTTCAGGGCAATGTTGAGGTAGCTAACAAAGATAAAAACATTTTGAAATCATACATTTTAAAAGATAGAGAGGAAACTAAGGTAACATATCAACAGCCGCCGGAAGCTCCTGTTGTTGTTCCTGATTATATTTTATCAAAATGGTTTGATACATATAGTATTGATGAAAAAAAGAATATCATCATAAAGCGGAAGCAGGAGGATGGTTTACTTGATCGGCTTTTACGAAAAAAGGATTTTTAGTTATTGTATATCATTATGTTTAATAATACTATGCTGTAGTTCTGTTAAACCACTAACAAGATCTGATACTATTTTGTCGTACTATGAAGAGGGATATAATAGTAACAACTGGAAAACAAGAGTAGAAGCAATAAAAGCTGTTTCCAGTATTAAAAATGAACGGGCAGAAAATCTTATTATTAAAGCTCTCAATGATTCGCACAATGCTGTAAGGATTGAAGCATTGCAAATCCTTATTCAAAGGCCAATCAAAAGGGCACGCCCTATTATCAGGGATATTGCATTACAAGACAGCAATGATAATGTGCGGTGGAGTGCATTAATGGCACTTTCTCAATTTAGGGACCCCCGTGATGCTTCAGTTTTTATCTCTAATTGTGCCAATGGGGACTGGCTTATCAGGGAAGCTGCAATTGTCGGCTTACTCAGTATAGATGATTTTTCTACAAAATACGTTAATGTTGATGTTATTGTCAGGGCATTACATGATTCGTCTATAAGTGTTATTATGGCAACATTACGTAATCTGAACATACGACATACACAGATCTATTACACCCTGATTGGCATGTTAAAAGAAAAAAATAATATTATGCCATCCCTTACTATAGCAATATTAAATGCATTACAGCTTTATAGGCTAGAAGAAAATGATAAAGAAGTCGTCATTAATTTTTTAACACACCCCAACTCGCAGGTGCGATTAGCTGCATTTCATACCCTGAAGAGACAAAACCAGATGAATAATATGTAACTAATTCTTCTTTTCTTTTGCTATATAAATTTTATTTTGATTGTCTACAACATCTTTTTTATATTCTTCAGGCAACTGCTCTCCTAATATCTGGTATACTTTGAAACAGTTTTCCTTAGCTCTCCTGAAGTAATAAATAGCATCAACTGGTTTTGATCGTATAAGATAGTCATTTGCACTTTTAATAGCATAACTTGCGTTGCTGATTAATGGCTCAACAGAGGGATTTGGTTTTGCCTGTTCGATGGATGCCTTCAGCGAATGACGCACTCCCATTTTAATTACATTAATATGTAATTTTTCAGATTGATCTTTATATATTTTTGCCAACCGCAAGGCTACCTCTTTAATGTCTTTTTCATTCCTGGTAAAGAGATTAGCCGAAGCAACCATTTCATTTCTGAAATATAGTGCACTGGCTTCTGCATAGGTATCAACAAGACTATTAAATTCCTGTTCGCCACCTCCAAAGTTGTAAATAGCCGTTCTTAATAATTTTATATTTTTAAAATTATCATAACTTAAGCGCTGGATTACAGCCTCTGCATCATATAATGGATTAAATTGTTTTGTAGTGTTTTCCTGTGCATGAGGTGATGTAAATATAGCTAAACATAAGCACAAAACCATGGTTGATGAAATAAAATTGAAATATTTCATGTTGCTATCTCCTTTATAAGACTTATATACTTTAAATTTGTATTATGTATGGAATCATATAATAGATTAAATGTTGAAGTCAAGTAAAATGTTATCGTTACTATTTAAAAAACAGGTTGACGAAATAGAGAGATTTGTGCGGTATTAATGAAACATTGCTATTATTCAATTTTTTATTGGATTTATAGTGAGGACAATGCGATAGTATGTTGTTGCCATAAGCATGTGTTACATGCTACATGTTGTTGTATAGTTTTGATACATACTAAAACTACAAGGATGGCTTCTCTATGATACGTGGTGCATATATATATAGTGGTAAACACTATGATTATACAATGAAGATCTGTGGATTATACATTCTTGAGCGATTAGTGTATACGCTTCATAAAGCAGGGATACAGCATATAGTTCTTCATCTTGATAGTGACGAAAAGGCATTTTTTAATAAAACAATATTGCACTATATAACAAAAAAAAATATTATTGTGGAAGAGTGCCCAAACAATAAAAAACCAGAAAAAGGCTATCTGGTATTGCCATCAAATCTATTTATTCAACCTCATTATTTTGATAATTTTAAAACATACTTTAAAGAAAGCAACAAGATGTATGAACCTCTATTGCGAGAGGATCAATTTTTAATTAACTCAATCAATGATGTAAAAAAAGCAGAATCATTGATTGTAAAGTATATTATTGAAAACACTGGTGGATATATAGCAAAACATATTAATAAACGTATCTCCATTCCCATTAGCCTGCAATTAGCAAAAACAAGAATTCATCCCAATATATTGACAGTCATCAATATGATGGTTGGTATTGTAAGTGCTTATTGCATAACTCAGGCTACCTACTGGAGCATGGTAATAGGGGGATTATTATTTCAACTGGCATCCATTTTTGATGGTGTTGATGGTGAGGTTGCGAAGTTTACGTTCACGGTATCAAAGATTGGCGGCTGGCTTGACACAATTGGTGATAACGGGACGCTTCTTTTGTTTCTGATTGCCGTGTCATGGTTATATTTTAAAAATACCTCTATAGGAGTTGCCTGCCTTGTTGTAAGTCTTTGTTTTATTGGTTTATTCTGGTTTATTGGCATGATGGTATGGTATCTAAGGAAATATAGTGAATCAGGTTCTCTGGTAGCGTATGATAAAGAATTTTTGCAGAAATTGCCACGCGATGATGTGTTTGTAAAAGTTGCCCTTTCCATGAAGTACATTACAAAAAAAGAGTTTTTTGCGCTATTCTTTTTTTGTTTCAGCTTTACCGGGAAGATATTTTTATTAATACCTATTATAACTTTTGTTGTATGCGCCGGAGCCTGTGTGCTGACAATCATCAATATAAAGTATTTAAAAGCAGTTAATACAATACGGTAGCCCTTGGCGATAGTATCTGGTAATAGAGTGCTTGCATGGGAAGGAATAATGTTATTTACAATGGGAACAGTTTTTTGCTGAGCATGCTGAACAAGATTGTTTATGGACAGAGGCACTTATCAGTGATATAATTTTTTCAGTATTATGTGAATGGCACTGAGGACATGGTGAAGGGTTACTATCGCCCATCTTCCTGAGTTCGCTGTAGATATGGTTGCAATTGTTACATTTAAATTCGTAGATTGGCATAGACGCACCATCACAGGAGTATTCTATAATACAATTATAGCACCTATTTATTTTTTATAAAAAATGTCTATAGTACAGTAACTATCACGAGTAACGTATGAATATTTTAATTACCAATGATGATGGTATTAATGCGCAGGGATTACAGGTATTGAAGGGGGTTTTATCAGATCATTATTCTGTTTTTTCCATTGCGCCTGGTACGGAGCGTAGTGGCTGTTCCAATGCCATACACATGCGCACAGAGATTACAGTAGAACAGATTGATGAATATTCATTTGCTGTTGATGGTTTTACTGCGGATTGTGTCAATATTGGTTTACACAGCGGGCTGATCCCACCGGTTGATCTGGTGATATCCGGTATTAACCATGGCCCCAATATGGGTGATGATATATATTTTTCAGGGACGGTTGCTGGAGCACGAACAGCATATATTTTTGGTGTAAGCGGTATTGCTGTGTCTATTGACAGCTACCAGGAATCAGATTATTTTAAAGATGCGTCATATTTTATACTGGAATTATTGAAGGATTATCCAATTCATGTAAAAAAATATCCATGGTTTTTAAATATCAATTATCCTGATTTGCCGTGTCATGCAATTAAAGGGATTCAGTATACCCAGTTAGGAAAACGGTATTACAGGGATGCATACCGTATTGTAAAACAATCGGGAAAGTTTTTTACCCTGGAATTGGATGGGACCATTGAGAATGAAGAAAAGGCCGGGAGCGATGTAACTGAGTTGCGCAATGGGTATATTGTTATTACACCATTATCCATTGATTGTACCGATTATAATTATATGAATCGATTGCAAAAACGAGCGACAACAAATCATATATGGAAGAGTTAGCATTACACAAGCAGATACAACAGCTATTACAAGAAGCACATCTCTTGCTTAGCGAAAAGAAAAATATTAGAGGTGCCATTGCCACTCTGGAAAAGCTTGAAAAAATGGACCCTGAAAATCCATTAGTTTTGTATAATCTGGCTATAGCCCATGCTCATTGTGAGGATTATGCCAGAACAGCAGAGTATGCAGTCCGTTGTATTGCATTGCCTATGACTTTTATTGATGTGAAGCAGGTTAAGAAGGTATATATTTATGCTTTAATTCAATCAGAAGATTATGAAAAAGCTTTCCATGAGATAGAAACGTATGATGACATAGATGAAGTGCTATTGCAGTTTGAGGCATTTGCTTTAGAAAAGATGGGGGATTATAACCATGCATTGATGATCTATGAAAGAATTTATAAAAAAAATTCTAATAATATAAATGTATGTAATGCTATCGCATACATCCTGGCTAACCTGCCAGAAGGCAATCTGGACAGGGCATTGGAGTTAGCAAAAAAAGCCTATCAACGTGAACCCCATAATGCGGCATATTGTGATACAATTGGGTATGTATATTTTAAAAGGGGGCAACTGAATATGGCTAAGAAATATTTAAAAAAAGCTTTTGCAATAAAGCCTGACCACAGGGAAATACGCAAACATATTGCCGAACTATTAAATATACCATAGCATAATAATGTTGTGAAAATCATATGCTGGAGATAGTTATAATATGTTCTTATTATGCCAAAGTGTTGAATTATAACAATATTAAATTTATAAAAAGTTGTTGACGTGAAAAAGAAGGTTAGATATAAAGTTTAAATTCAATAATCTTTTTTTATATAATTTCATATAAATGTTAACGATAGGTATTATAGCATTGAATATTTATGGCGAAAGAGGATTGTTACTCTATGAGTAAAGAATTGCAGGAAAAAGCAGAAAAGATGATTAAAGATCTTCAGGAAGCATTACAGCCTATAAAAGAAGAACTATTGCGTGTGAAAGGGGAACTTAAATAGAATAATATATTACTATTGAATGAAAGAGGTATTATAATGCCAGCAAAAGGACAAAAACGACGACAGCAAATAGTTGACACTGCAAAAAAAATGTTTATAGAGCAGGGATTTCAGAGCACACATATTGGACAGGTTTGTGAAGCATTGAATATTGCACGGGGTACTGTTTATCAATATTTTGGTAATAAAAGAGAAATTCTCTATGCTATTTTAGAATCAATAGAAGAAAGTATTGACGACATTCTTGATCCTGATGATTTGCGCGATCTTTTAAAAGATAATCCATCTCAAAAAGATATTATAAAATTTAATACTGAGAGAATTACAGAATGTGTGAAAGCTATTATAGAAGAACCCATAGTAATAAAATTAGTTTTTAAAGATATTGTTGGTATTGATGAAGAAGTTATTGAGCGCGTTGACCAGTTTTTAAAACATTTAATCAATATAGTATCACGAGATGTTGAAGAGATAAAAAAGAAAGGTCTTTATAAAAAGACATTACATTCTGATATTACAGCTATTATTCTCATTGGGTCAATTATGCTGCTGGTATATCAGTTTGATAAAGAGAAAAAGGATGTTACGGATAAGGAAGTTATCAATGCACTTGTTTCTCATTATTTCACCGGTGTATTAAAATAATTGTTGCGACAATAGTGGTATTATATCCCGGCTTATATGAGCCGGGTTTTTTGTTGATATAAATCATATATATCAATATTGTGACTCAAATATTTGTATGGTGATAGTTTTATGAAAAAAATGAGTGTGATTATTATAGTTCTTATTGCTTGTATTACCAATACTTTTGCCGATGTTGATTGCTCAAAGATTTTGAATGAACAGATATATGATGAACAATCGTATGCAAACCTTTCAGATGAATGTATTGAAAATTTTAAATATATTATCGTGAAAGGTAAAGATACAGAACAAAAGCTAAAAGCGTTAAAAATACTACGAAAAAGTAAAGTGGGTAAAAACTGTGATTTTTTTAAGGATATATTATTATCAGTTAATTCTATGACTGTTCAGCAAATGATAATTGAAATTTTTTCAGATATTCATGATAAACAGGTCTTGCCCATCATACTACCCTATTTAGAATCACCTTTTTATGCAGTACGCGAAGCAGTCATAATGGCATTGAAGAAGAATGGTGATGACAGGATGTATCCTCATATTATTAAATTAGCAAAAAGCGATGATGTTATCAATAGAATTTATGCGCTGGAAGCATTATACCACCTGTATGACAATAGATTTTATGAAATTGTTGTGCAATTATTGAAAGATCAGAATAAATCAGTGCGATATTTTGCACTTGAATGCGTTAAACACAATGAAATCATTGCAACCCTACCCTATATTCGTGCTATGGCTATTAATGATGATAATGATGAGATAAAGGTTGAAGCTATCCTGGTTTTAGCCTCATTACATGATAAGGGTTCCTATTATATTTTTGTTCGATCACTGGGTAGCTATTCGGATGGCGTAAGGGAAGCAGCAGTTGACGCATTAATACAATTTCCTTCACGAGATAGTGCTCTTTATTTATCACGACAGTTATTAGCTGAAGATGAAACCTATATTAAGCGAAAAATAGTTAAGGCTCTTATAACGTTCAGGACTGCTGGAGATATTCGCGGTTTGCAAAAAATTCTGGAGAACGATGAAAATCCATCGTTACGTGTGTATGCAGCCTACGCTCTTGGTGTGATTAAAGACGATCGTACAATCACAATGCTCATAAGAGCAACGGGTGATGACGATTACAGGGTACGTGCTGAGGCTGCTAACGCACTGGGAAATTTCAAAGGAAAAATTGTTGTCATTTCTTTGCTGGAGAAGTATGAGAAGGAAAGCAGTACGTATGTTAAAACAGCAATACTCTATTCATTAAAAAAAATTTGTGATAAAGGTTCGTTACAGAAATTATTCACTCTATACTGTAATGAAAATGATGTGATTCATAAAATGATTTTACAGCAAACCATACATCATATAATAGCACGAAGTTTTAATCAATATTAGCATGTAATTTCGCAATAATTTAATGGAAGTAAAAGGTAGCCTTATGAAGATAGCTATAGCGCAAATTGATCCGGTCATTGCAGATATTTCGGGTAATTATCAAATAATCAGCAAATATGTTCATCAGGCTATACAACATGGTGCTGAATTGATTATTTTTCCTGAAATGGCTACTATTGGCTATCCCCCGATGGATTTACTGGAGCATAAAAAACTTATTGATGACAACCTTAAATCCATAGAAACTATCGCAACATTGAGTAAGGATTGTGGTATTATTTGTGGGTACGTGGATTATGATCATGATAATCCCCCCATGTTATTGAATGCTGCTGCATGTATGTACAACGGCAACATCCAATCAAAGCATTACAAGACACTTTTGCCTACGTATGATGTGTTTGATGAATTACGTTATTTTTCGCCGGCATCCATTCAGGAACCAATGAAATTCAAAGGGGTGAACATAGGTTTAACAATCTGTGAAGATATCTGGAATGATATGAGTATAAGTGAAGATAGTTTTATGGAATATCGCCGTTATCATGTTGACCCTGTTGAAAATTTGATAAAAAAAGGCGCAGAGTTTATAGTAAACATTTCTGCATCACCTTATGTAAAGGGGAAGAATTCCATCAAATGGAACAAGATACAGCATGTTGCAAAAAAATACCGTGTGCCGATAGTTTATGTCAATCAGGTTGGTTGTAATGATAGCCTTATTTTTGATGGGAGTAGTTTTGTCATCGATACACAGGGCAATTTTATAATGAAGGCAAAAGCTTTTGAAGAGGATTGCGTAATTTTTGATACAGCAGTTGCATATCAACCCATTGTCTGTGAGGAAGATTTTTTATCTGATTGTACCAATGCTCTGGTGCTGGGTATAAAAGATTATGTATATAAGTCGGGTTTTAACAAGGTGGTGTTGGGTTTAAGTGGTGGTATTGATTCAGCGTTAACTGTCTGTCTTGCCACGAGAGCCTTAGGAGCTGACAATGTTATAGGGGTTACCATGCCTTCTGTTTTTTCGTCAAAGGGAAGTGTGGATGATTCAATAGCACTGGCAAAAAATCTTGGTATTACCATACATACCATTCCTATCAATGATTGCTATGATACCTATCTTGATATACTAAAACCATATTTTAATGCATTACCATTTGATAGCACCGAAGAAAATATTCAAGCCCGCATCCGGGGAAATATCCTTATGGGCTTCAGCAATAAATATGGTATGTTAGTATTGACAACGGGGAACAAATCAGAGCTGTCAATGGGATACTGTACATTATATGGCGATATGGCAGGAGGACTTGCTGTATTATCTGATATTCCCAAAACCATGGTATATGCACTCTCCTATTATATAAACAGGGATAAAGAAATAATACCTCAATCAATACTGGATAAAGCTCCTTCTGCTGAATTGCGAGAAAATCAAAAAGATCAGGATACATTACCTCCTTATGAAATCCTTGATCAAATAATTGAACGATATGTTGAATTAAAGATGAGTGCTGAAGATATTATTAACGATGGCTTTGATTCAGCAATAGTGTATAATGTTCTAAGAACTATCGATAAAAATGAATACAAGCGAAAACAAGCACCCCTGGGGTTAAAGGTAACAGGTAAAGCTTTTGGTGTTGGGAGACGCATCCCAATTGTTCAGCGGTTTAAGCATTAAATCACCATCTATGGATTGTCCAGCCCTGTGATTGAGCAATGCGCAATAATTTTTGATCGGGATTAACACAGTGGGGGTGCCCAACAGCTTCCAGTACCGGAATATCTGCCAATGAGTCAGCATAGTAATAGGCATCATGTATGTTGAAATTATGGTTATGACATAGTTGCAATGCTCTGTTTAATTTTTCTTTCCCATAGCAATACGATCCTTTAATAGAACCGGTGTAATGATCATTGTTTACTTCTAATTGAGTGCAAAGCATTGCATCAAAATGTAAATATTTCATGACAGGTTTACAGATAAAATCTAAGGATGCAGATAGCAATACAAGATATGCTCCCTGTGCTTTGTGTATGTATAATGATTCCAGTGCCTGCGGGTAGATATATTTTTTTACTGTTTGATCAAAAAAAGTTTCTGAATAGCGTTCAAGAAAACTGCATTGCATGCCAGCCAGCTTTGCAACCCATTTCTGTATTAATGATTCTGTGCTGATAAAACCCATGCGGTAAAGTGTTGAAAGTACCATACCCTTGCCAAGGGTAAGCAATGATAGCATGTGACGCTGGTAAAGGTCTTTTACAATTAATTGCCCTGAACTTGCAGCAATCAGTGTATGATCAAGGTCGTAAAAGACTATGTATTCACTCATACAAACACCATACAATAAAAAAATTTACAGGATGAATATACATGGATGTTATAAGAATAGTACAATGACACCATATTTTACAAAAATTATTGAAAATATGATTGCAATTAATAGTAATTTCATAAAATTGATATAAAAAGAGGATGTATGAATGCATTAATACTGTGCAAGTTGCAGCTTTTTTCATATCAGTTTATATAAGGTTTATAGTACTCTATGAATGGGTTACAAAGAAAAGATTTATTAGATATTCAATCGTTATCAACTGAAGAGATACTGCTGATCTGTAACTCGGCTAAATATTTCAAAGCCCTTTTTACACGTTCTATTAAAACTGTTCCCATATTGAGAGGTAAAACAGTATGTTTATTGTTTTATGAACCATCGACACGGACAAGAATAAGTTTTGAGTTGGCTGCAAAACGTCTTTCAGCCGACCTTATTAATATTGCTGTACAGACATCCAGTGTGGTAAAAGGTGAATCTTTAATAGATACGGTACATACTTTAGAAGCGTACAAAGCAGATTTCATAGTAATGAGACATGCGGCGTCATTAGCGCCGCATTTTTTATCTCGAAATATAAAATCATCGGTAATCAATGCAGGAGACGGAAATCACGCTCATCCAACACAGGCATTGCTGGATGCCTATTCACTCATTGAAAAAAGAGGAGATATTAAAGGGCTTCATATAGGGATTGTTGGCGATATACTCCATTCACGGGTAGCGCGTTCAAATATGGAGATATTTAAGCGGCTGGGAGCAAAGGTAAGTTTAATAGGCCCGCCTACATTGGTACCGGATGATTTTACCATGTATGCCGTGGATATCTATTACGACTTTGATACTATCTTACCACAGCTTGATGTTGTTTATATGCTACGAATACAGCGGGAACGCCAGCAGGGTTCATTCTTTCCTTCTATTCATGAATACCATAAACGTTTTGCTTTAACCAATGAAAGGTTAAAGCGATGTAAAAACAATGTTATTGTGATGCATCCGGGTCCCATCAACCGGGGGATAGAGATTGATGATGAGGTTGCCGATAGTCCCTGCTCTATAATCAATGAACAGGTTACCAATGGAGTAGCGGTACGGATGGCAATATTTTATTTATTAGCTGGCGGAGCGCCACTTGATGAAAAAGAGGTGGAATAATGACATTGCTTATTAAAAATGGTAGAGTCATTGATCCCTTATCTAAACTTGACAGATGCTGTGATATCCTGATTGATGAAGGGACTATTGTCACCATAGATACCAATATAAAACAACAAAGAAATATACAGATAGTTGATGCCCAGGATTGTATTGTTCTTCCTGGTCTTGTTGACATGCATGTCCATTTCAGAGAGCCAGGGCGCGAAGATATTGAAACGATTGCAGGCGGATCAACGGTGGCTGCAAAATCAGGGTATACCAGTGTATGCACCATGCCCAATACAAATCCGGTCATTGATAGTCAGGCACTTGTGCGATATATAAAAAAACAGGCTGAGTCCGGATTTATTAATGTGCATCCCATTGCTGCAATCACCAAAGGGTCATTGGGAGAAGAACTAACGGAAATGGGGGAACTCATTGAGGGTGGAGCAATTGCGTTTAGTGATGATGGCAAACCCGTTCTAAATTCCACAACGATGCGCCGGGCATTAGAATATTCAAGGATGTTCAACGTTCCAATAATTACCCATGCTGAGGATACAACATTGTCCGGTGGCGGAATAATGAATGAAGGTAATAATTCAATCTTCCTTGGATTGAAAGGAATCCCTAAAGAAGCTGAAGAAATAATGATAGCAAGGGATATATTACTGGCACGGCTTACAAAAGGAAGATTGCACATTGCCCATGTATCCTCAAAAGGTTCACTGGATATTATTGCAATGGCTAAACAACATTCCCTGCCTGTCACCTGTGAAACAGCACCACATTATTTTTCGTTAACTGATGATGCTATCGCAGATCATCTGGCAATGGCAAAGATGAACCCTCCCTTACGGACTGAAGAGGACAGAAAGGCAATCATTGAAGGATTGCGAACAGGGCTTATTGATGTCATTGCAACTGATCATGCACCCCACTTATCAAATGAAAAGATGCAGGAGATAGTATTTGCACCATTTGGTATCATAGGACTGGAAACTGCTGTACCATTGATTATTACCATTCTGGTAAAAGAAAATGGATTCAGCTATTTACAGGCATTTGAAAAGGTAACCATCAATCCATGCACAATTTTAGGTATCGATAGAGGCTATATCAAAGAGGGTGCTGTGGCAGACATAACAATAGTAAACCCTGAAAAGAAGGTTATTGTTGATAACAATTTTATCATTTCACGATGTAAAAATACCCCATTTTTAGACAGAGAATTTTTTGGATTGGTTACCCATACAATCTGCAATGGAAAGATTGTTTACCCATTCAGGTAAATAGCTCCTGTAATGCTAATGACATGATATAGTATCCCTCTTCGGTTGGATGCACTCCATCAAACTGTACCAGCTCATGCAATGGTGTGCCTTTTTTTACTGCATCTTCCCAGTACTGATGGGTCATAGCAATAGGAAGATGATACTCGTTTGCTATGGTTAGCAGCATATCATAAAATGTATATGCATTCTGTGCTTCTGGAGAATCACCAAACCACACTGAGGTAATGATAACGATATCGCACTGTATATTTTGTTGTATTGTATTTATAATAGCCCGTATATAGTTGCCAAAAATATCCGGGGAATAGCCATACACGCAATCATTTAAGGCAAACTGTATGAACACACAATCAGGATTATTGGGAATCACATCATATCCAACCCTGTGTAATCCACCATCTGCCGTATCCCCGGGAACACCTTTATTGAAGATTGTGATGGTAGCCTCAGGATATTGAATCTTTAAAAAATCATAAAAATAATCTACATATCCTGTATCAACCATCCATCCATAGGTCAATGAATCGCCTAATGCCACAATAGTGACAGATTCACCTTTTTTGAGCTTGTTGATGGTGTTAACTGGTTTTACCATATGCAACAATGTATCACAGGCAATGGCTATAAACAATAATTGAATCATAAAAAATATAAGAAATGGAAAATAATAAACATGTGGGCGATAGTTACCGGTAATCTATCTTCTGAAAAAATGAAGTATACATTTTTGATGGATTTGTGAGCACAAAGTATTGATATAAACATTTTTTAAAAATGTTTATAATACAGAAAAATGTGGTTGTTAAAAGCACCAAACAGTAAATATGCTTGAAAAATTACAGATGTTAATCTTGAGTCTTAAGTACTGTGTTTATCATCTTTAGGTGAATATTCAAAAGTATGGGAATAATTATAGCATATCCTTGTTTAATATGCATTGCAATAAGGTTCGTTGCAAATCTTAGCAAATATTTTCATTATACATGCAATGGGAGTATTATTATAAAGCAAAGTTAAGGCAACATACTATTAATCATTGAGGTGTAATATGGATATTACTAATAAGCGTGTATTACTTACCGGTGGATCGTCAGGTATTGGGAAAGCAATGATAGATGAATTGCATGGGTTTAACACATCAATAGTTGTTGGTGATCTTAATCCTGAGGCTATACAACACCATACAAACACTACTGCCATGTACTGTGATGTGAGCAAACAAAAAGATATTGATACCTTGTTTAATAAGGCAATTACCATCATGGGTGGTGTTGATCTGTGTATAGCTAATGCAGGATTTGCCTATTATGAAAAAATAGAAAGTGTAGATTACCAGCATATACAAAAGATAGTTGCTGTAAACTATATAGCTCCCATCTATTGTTTAGAAAAAATGATGGAAATAAATAAGGGCAAAAAATTTAGTGTTGCGTTTACCGCTTCAGCAATGGCAAAACTCCCTTTGCCGGGTTATGCGCTCTATTCTGCTACAAAAGCTGCTTTAGATGGATTTGCTCATTCATTCAATTTTGAAAAGGATAGCAGTGTCCATCTTTTGATTGTGTATCCAATTGCAACAGAGACAAAATTTTTTGCAACAGCTGGTAACAATATACCAGTGCCATTCCCAACACAAACTCCTGAAAAAGTTGCAAAGGAGGTAATAAAAGGTTTACAAAAAGAAAAACGATACGTTTTTCCTTCAAAGCTTTTCAGAGGCATGATGGTTGTTAACCGGTTCCTGCCTTTCGTGCTGTATGGCTATGCAAAGGTTGAGCACTATAAATTGAAAAAGTGGCTTTCAGTTTCAAAGGGTCAATGATTGATGGGTATTGCTGGTGTTATCTTTGATCTGGATGGTACCCTTCTTGATACCATTGAAGACCTGGCACATAGTACTAATACAGTGTTAGCTCGTTATGGTTTTGCGACTCATGACATAGAAGAATATAAGCAATTTGTAGGCGATGGCATGGATATGTTGATTCGCAGGGCTATAGGCAATAGTTCAGTATCGAATCTTAATGATATGGTTGTATCCTTAAAAGATGAGTATGCTAAAAGCTGGTTTGTCACTACAAAACCATATGCAGGCATTGAACAGGTTTTAGAGGAACTATCGCACAAAAAAATAAAAATTTCTGTCCTTTCAAATAAAGCCCATGAGTTTACCGTAACCATGGTACAATACTTTTTCCCCACCATACATTTTTCAAGCATTATGGGCTTGCAGGATGGGATGCCTCCTAAACCAAACCCTTGCGGAGCACTGTATGTAGCCCAAATAATGGCGGTTGAACCAGAACATGTTGCATTTATTGGTGATTCAGGAACAGATATTGAGGTAGCGCATAGAAGCAACATGTACAGTATTGCGGTAAGCTGGGGGTACAGACCGATTTCGTTACTGCAACAACACTATCCCGAAGCGATAGCTCATACACCTGACGATATACTTACCATTATAGAAAAGCATAGGTAATGTGCAATAACACTTTACAGGTACTTTGGCTCTTTATACGAATAAACGGTATGGACTCCACCTTCTATTTGTGCTGACAACGAACGCAGTTCAAAACGCAATTCTTCTTTATACAGTTTATCATGAAGCGTTGCAATAGTTTTTATCCCCATATCCTGAAATGCATGCTTCAAACCTTGGACAAGATAAGGAACATATTCAAACATTGGTCCTTTGTCTACAACTGCTCCGGAAACGCCCTGTGCTACCATAATTTTGGAATCTTCAGCAAAGTATCGTTTTGCGCCGCCTTTTTGCATAGCTTCAAGGGATGCCATCCCCCGATAGCGCTTGAGGCGTATGCCGTTTTCATAAAAATATTCGCCAGGAGCTTCTTCAGTCCCTGCAAACATAGACCCCATCATAGCAGTAGAAGCCCCCAGTGATAATGCTTTTGCAATATGTCCAATGGTAGCAATACCACCATCTGCTATTGTTGGTATATTATAATCTCGGGCAAATTTGCTGCAACGGTACACTGCTGTTGCCTGTGCGCGTCCTACCGCCATGGTAACCTGTGTTGTGCATATTGATCCGGGACCCATACCTATTCTGAGTGCATCAGCACCGGCTTTAATTAGATTTTCACACTGTTCAACAGTTACTACATTGCCTGCAACTACGTCAAGATCAGGGTATTTCTTCTTTATATATTTAATCATTTCAACCTGATATATTGAATTGCCCTGAGCAGCATCAATGATGACAACATTAACACCGGCTTTTATAAGTTCTTGAAGACGTTCTTTTGATTCATCCTTTGTTGAAATAGCAGCACCGACCATTAATTGCTTTTTTTCATCCTTGGAAGCAAAAGGGAATTCTTTATTGGTAACAAGGTCATTTCTGCTCATCAAGGCTACAAGTCTTCCCTCATTATCCACTATTGGCAGTTTTCCTTTTTTTGATTGTTTCAGTATCTCATTTGCCTGTGCCAGAGTTATGCCTACACCTGCAGTGACAAGATTGGTAGTCATTACCTCTTTCAATTTTTTGGTTCTATCTGTTTCAAAGTCGATATCACGATTGGTAACAATGCCTATAAGCTTTGAGTTAAGTTTACCATCAACAGTTATGGGTATACCTGAAAATCCATGGCTTTCTCTGATTTCATCGATGTGTGCTATGGTATGTTCAGGTGAAAGCACCACTGGATCAGTGATAAAACCGTTTTCATATCGTTTTACTTTTCTAACATGGGCAGCCTGCTCTTCAATTGTATTATTGTAATGAATTATTCCGATCCCTCCTAACAAAGCCAGGCTAATTGCCATTTTAGATTCGGTCACCGTGTCCATAGGACTTGATACTAAAGGGCGTTTTAATGTTACATTGCGTGTAAAATTTGTTTCCAGATCAACATCATCAGGATTAAAATCAATATAACCTGGAAGTATGATAAAATCATTATATGAAAGTCCTTGAGTAGAATTTAGAAGTTCTTCGGCTGAATAGCCATCTTTTGGTTTCATACAGTACCTCAAAAAGTATAAAGCGTTATATTTTTAATAGTATTGTTCAATTTACAAGACATATCGTAATTATATATGATATAGCATTGTTTAGGATTTATTTCAATATTTGCTATATAATTATTTCAATATAATGAACAATCAAAACTATGAGAACATCTGCACCATAATTTTTATTTAGATCAAAATCTGAATAAGGTATTTTGTATCACTGCTCCCTGCCTATAAAAATTTTGAAAAATAAAGTTGTATTTCCACATAATTATTGAGGCTGCAATAGTTTGGTCAACTCAACAATGGAAGTAATGGGGATCAATGTTGTTGCAACATCCGGTAGAGACACTTCGTTGATATTATTCTTTGATAAAATAATGGAAGTAACCCCGGAATTAGTAAATTCTGTTATTCTACGGAGTATGTGGCTAACGGGGCGTATCTGCCCTGATAGTGACAGCTCGCCAATAATACCGGTTGAATGGGATATAGCAAAATTTTTTAAGCTTGATATAATTGCTGCTGCAATGGCTAAATCACATGAGGTATCGTTAACTGCAAAGCCTCCAGCAACATTTATAAATATATCAAATGAGCTGAGCGACAGCTTGACATGTTTCTCAATAACTGCCACCAACAGATTAAGCCTGTTAACATCAAATCCATCTGCCATCCTTCGGGGATTGGTAAAGCTTGTTGCAGTAACCAGTGATTGTACTTCAAAAAGAATGGTTCGGGTTCCTTCAATAGTGGCGCTTATGACGCTTCCAGGGAAACTTGCCTTTTGCGATTGTACAAATAATTTGTTTTTATCTTTTACCTCTATTAAACCTTGAGAGGTCATGGTAAAAAGAGCTATCTCATTTATAGAACCAAAACGGTTTTTGAAAGAGCGCAATATGCGATAGTCACGGGTAAAATCTCCTTCAAAATATAAAACAGTATCCACAATATGCTCCAGCACCTTTGGACCGGCAATGGAACCATCCTTGGTAATATGCCCAATGAGCACAATACAGGTTCCCGTTTGTTTGGCAATTTCAGTAAGTTTTGATGCTGTGTAGCGTATCTGGCTTACTGAACCAACAGGTGAACTAATCTCTGAAGAGTAAAGTGTTTGTATGGAGTCGATAATAACAAGCTGAGGCTGGTTTGTTTTTATTAATAATTCAATATTATCGATATTGGTAACTGATGAGATGTGAATTTTTTCAGGCTTAATCTGTAACCGGCATGAACGCAGGTATATCTGCTGCATGGTTTCTTCACCGGAACAATACAGGGTGGTAAGCTGTTGTGCTATCTGTAACGCTAAAGTAGATTTCCCAATACCCGGTTCGCCTCCTAAAAGCAGTATTGAACCGGGGACAATCCCACCACCGCATACTAAATCAAATTCATATATTCCTGTTGCAATGCGATCTATTTGCCTGGAATGCATCTCTGAAAGCGGATGTATGGAATTTTCAAAAGGGATTTCATTTTTTTGTGTAATTGTCTCCGATAGTTCCTCAACAATGGTATTCCACTGAAGACATTCAGGGCAACGTCCCAACCACTTTTGAAAGGTTGCACCGCACTCATTGCAAACAAAAATTGATTTAAGTTTTTTTGCCATGATTATTTTTTTTGTTTAAAAAGCAGTAATGACGGATCTTTCTCAAGTCTTGAGAATAACTCTTTTGCTGAGATTGAGGCATCACGGATGTTTGTATATATCTCCTCATCATAAAGAAATTTTCCCATTGTACCTCTACCTTTTTCAAGGCGATATGCAATCTTATTTATACTTGTTGTCAGTTCTGATAAATTTTGCAGGGTAATGGTTATATCTTCACGATTTTTTTCGGATATATACGCCATATTTTTGGAAATGACATTCATCTGCTGCATAAATTGTTGTAGCTGTTGTGAAAATGTTGTAATAGCTGTACGTGCAGTACCAACCGATTGGCGCACATCATAACGGTTTTCATCAACCATTTTATTAAGATTAGCAACAAATTTATTTGAATTTTGGAAAATTTCGGCAAGTATCTGTGCACCGCTTTTATCCTGCATAAAACTTTGAAAAGTTTGCAGCATCTGGTCAAAGCTTGCCGGGTCAATACCATATTTTATGTCGCCTTCT
The DNA here is from genome assembly GCA_035420565.1 of Spirochaetota bacterium. GTDB lineage: Bacteria > Spirochaetota > UBA4802 > UBA4802 > UB4802 > UBA4802. The sequence goes on from DAOLVF010000015.1 coordinate 24,116, forward strand.
TTCAGGAAACCTATATCTTCTTGCAATGGAGGTATAACAACATTGATATATTTTTCGCCAATCACCCCTGAAGTAAAAATGGAAAAGGTAGCTGCTTTTGATAATCGGTAACCTTTATCAATCCACACTACGACATCAGTCTTTTCACCGGTTTGTCGTATTTCATCTACATATCCTATCTTTATACCACCTGCAATTTTAACCGGCGCACCAACTCTCAGATCATTTAAAAACCCAAAATACACATGTATACGATACCCTTTTTGAGATATATTAAATTTGGTTAAAATCCCTACCAGAACAACAAAAAGGGTGAAGCTTATCATAACCATAAACCCAACTCTTGCTTCATTACTCATCCGCATATAAACCTCCCAATGAAGGATGATTGTATCCAATATACTTAATTTCAATATTATTCAACCATTATTCATATTGAGAAATAAAAATATTCTTAGATTCAACAATTAAGTGCAACCCTTTTCTGTAAAAAATAATGTATAAAATGATTGAAAAAAACAGCAGTATATTTATAAGCAAATTGTCAGTTGTATAATTTGCCAAACAATAATGCAGATTGTATTTCCTATGGTAGCCATACAATATATGGTATACTTACCCGAGCAATGGCAATGTTCATCTATTTTTATAAAGAGGTAGCCAATGAGATATCTGGTGATTGGTTCTGGTGGGCGCGAACATGCAATAGCATGGAGATTATTACATGATGGAAGTGCTACTGAAGTGTATGTAGCACCTGGTAATGGCGGGATTGATGATAGGTACAGGGTTGCCATAGCAATCAATGATTTTGAGTCAATGTATACTTTTTGTAAAAGCAAAAGTATTGATGTCGTTGTTGTTGGTCCTGAAGCCCCGCTTGTCAATGGTATTGTTGATTTTCTTCACAATAAAGGTATTCGGGTTTTTGGTCCCACAGCAAAGGCTGCACAACTAGAAGGAAGCAAGCTATTTGCAAAGTACATCATGCAAAAATATAATGTTCCTACTGCTCAATTCAGAGAATTTAAAGATAAAAACGATTTATTGCACTATATTGAATCGCTTACTGAATATCCAATAGTTATAAAGCTGGATGGTCTTGCTGCCGGTAAGGGTGTTGGTGTGTGCAATACAAAACATGATGCTATACAGTTTATTAATACTATGGTCAACCATGACACAAGGGTGTTTGTTGAGGATTTTTGCGCTGGTGAGGAAGCCTCTGTATTGGGAATAAGTGACGGGAAGACAGTAGTACCGTTTATAGCAGCGCAGGATCATAAGCGTGCATTTGATAATGATGAAGGTCCCAATACTGGAGGAATGGGCGCCTATGCACCAGCACCAATAGTTGATAGCAGAATTTTAGGAAGGGTTCACAGAGAGATTTTACAGCCGGTTATTCAGGGGATGAATAAAGAAGGCATCCCTTTTGCAGGGATTTTGTATGCGGGCATTATCATCAAGGATGGGATGATTAAGGTGTTAGAATTTAATGTACGATTTGGTGATCCCGAAACACAGGTATTGCTGCCTCTTTTAAATGGCAAATTGGGTGATTATATCAATGCTGCAATAGATGGCACATTATCATCAACAAATCTTTCATTCCGGAATAAACACGCTGTTACGGTTGTTTTAGCATCAGGTGGTTATCCTGGTTCATACTCAACAGGGCTACCAATACATGGATTGGACCAAATCCATAATGATATCCTTATATTTCATGCAGGTACAAAGCGTGAAGGAAATACTATTGTTGCCAATGGGGGAAGGGTGCTCAATGTAACCGCCATTGCTGACAGCCTTGAGGAGGCATATAATAAAGTATATAGTGTAATACCATTGTTATCGTTTGAGGGAATGCACTATAGAAAGGATATCGGATTCAGAGCTTTGAAAAAACGTGCGTAGATCAATCCGCTCTTTTTGTAATAACGGTATATTCACTTCTTTTATAAATAAAAGGTTAATGCCTGCAAGCATGCTGTTGCAATGTTCTACATTTAAGATGTGATTGGCTGCAAACGAAATACCATTATTGCATGGGCAAACATCGATTGTTGTATCCACCATAATTGGACATCCATGAGTTCTGCAAATAATAGGTCGGTAAGGGTATATTCTGCATGTATGCTCATGTAAGAATATACAATATTCATTATCTTTGGTGTTTGTTATGGCTTCCCGTACGGAGGGTGATTGGTTACTATACCAATGAAGGATGGCAACCATCTCAACGGGGAAAACACTTTCCAGTATGCAACATCCGCTGCAGCCTTCTTTACATTGTAACAAGGTGCCATATACAGCAATAATGTCACTGGTAAATGCATCTATCCTTTTTACTAATTCGTTGTAATAATACAGAGATTTCATAGAGTTAATGGTGCGGTATTGTCATCAATTGCAGTGTTTGTTGTGAATTGCTTATATCCATGGCTTTTTGTAAAGCTTTTAAAAGATCATTGGAAGTATACATATCGCGAAGTATGAGCGGCTGGTAAAAATATTCACCTTTTGGGAAAATTGCTACAAATGGAATTGAACGGGCACCAAGGCTTTGCATAAGCTCTTCTGCTAATTCATTTTTTGTTGTGATATCTGCTTTATAAGTATGGATGTCATTGGACTTAATAAAATCGATGACCTTTTTTGATTTCAGAGTAGTTCCTTCAACCAATTTGCAATTAGGGCACCAGTCTGCGGTAAAAATTATCATTGATACATGGGAACTATTATTGTGAACTATCGCATCCCAATCCAATTGTTTCAATGGTATTCTGGATACAGATGGTTTTGTAGTAAATAGCATTAACCCTGATATTATAACAATTGCCAAAAGAATAATAAATGAAGTGATACGATGTATTAGCGGTCGGGCTATATTTCCAAATATGCCCCATTGCCATAATCCTAACGAAAGCAGCAGAATAAACCATAATGCCTGCGTAAGGGCTGTTATATCAAGGAGGGTTATCAGGTAAATTGAAGTTGCAACAAGCAAAAAACCCATGCATTGTTCAAAAATAATCATCCATTCGCCAGGTTTAGGGATAAAACGAACAAGTGATGGATACATAGCAAGGATTAGATAGGGAAGTGACATCCCTATACCAATATTGATAAATATCATAAAGATTACGATAGGATGTTGTGTTAATGTCCATGTTAGTATAGCTCCTAAAAAGGGGCCACTGCAGGGAGTAGCCAGAATGGTTGCAAGGACTCCTTTAAAGTAACTATCGATATAAGGGTTGGCACTCTGCAGTTTTGAGGGAAGTGAAGGAACATTAAAGGTATAGATGTCAAAAAAAGATAAAGCCATGGAAAATATAATGGCAGCCATTACTATAATAAATGTTTTATGTTGAAAAAGTTCACCCCAGTTGTAACCGGCAAATGCTGCTAATGCCGCTAAAATAATGAAGGATGTTATAATTCCAAGTGTGAAAAGTAAACCCATACTTTTTATTTGGCGGGGATTATTATGTGCATATGATACAAAACTAAATAGTTTCAGACTTATTACTGGTAATACACATGGCATAAAATTAAGTATAAATCCTGCTATAATCCCAAAGATGATGGCATGTAATATCCCTTTTGATGAATACCCCATATCGATAGCATTGAATGTGTAATTATTGTGTGATTGTTCAAGGTATGTCATTTGTTGCGGTTCTTTATATGGTGCTATGTGTGATTGCGGAAAATCGGCTGCATCGTTTTTTACTTTAACTTTTTGGGCGATAGTTCCAGTAATGGGTGTACAGGAACTATCGTTGCATAGTAATGCATCAATAGAAATAGTAAACGAATATAACCCTTCACGATTGGTTTTGACTGTAAAAGGGATGCACAATGAGGTCTGGTTTTTATAAATATACACCGGCTTGTTATCTATGGGTGATATGTGCATCGTTCCGGGAAGATAGCGGGTGTTTTTGAATTCTATGGGATCATGGGTTGTAGCCTTAGCAACAAGTGGTTTCCCTGTGCCTTCGCCTTTAGGGTTTGCATAGATATACCCCCTCCCGCCTAAGCGTATATTAATTATAGCATAGGCGTCAGTATAAGGTTTTACATACAGTATGTCACTTTGTGGCTGAATAGTCACATCCTCTGCAAAAGCATGAATTGTAGATATAAATATACTGAATAGTATAATGAAAATTTTCACAAATGGTTTGTATAGCATGCTGTTTTCCTCAATACTATAAGGAGATATGAAACACCCTTGTTGGTACAAACTATTGATAATACTACTTTATTTCACTATGGCAATTGGATGAAAAAAAAGTGTTTAAAGATATTATACTATTAAGAATATAGCAAAAGTTGCCGATATTGCAAATAGAAATTAGTAAAGGCACAAAGGAGGGTGTCCTATGATGGCGCAACAAATTACAGTAGTAGAACAGAGCATCGAACAGCTTAACAATCTGCTAAAAGGACTTGCAGCAGTAAGAACAGGATTAAGTGAGAAGCTTGTAGAAGTCAATGTAAAGACACAGGGAAGGATAGAAGGATTAGGAACAATTATTGATAGCTATCAGTAAAAAAAGTAGTGACTATGTATTTAGTATGCTTCTTTTTGACATTGATATCTTTTACAATTTTTGCAACAATATCGCTGATGATTTCATGGGTCAATCTTAATGTTCTAATAAAATGATAGAAGAAATAGAAGAACGGACAAATAATACCATACCAGAAGACAATATGCCACCATGTGTTTTGATTTGTTTCCCAATTATCCCCTGATGCAGGAACGCAGTTTCATGTTCAGTGATTTTCCCTTCCATAATTTCTCTCTCTGTTACCGCTTAACTTTAATCCAATTCTACATTTGTATTAATTTGTTTGCAAGTATATTGTTAATATTGTCACTTTTACTATGATAGTTGAAAATATCTAAAAATGGTAAACATCAATGTGTCCCAATGGTATGGTAATTATGATATTTTTTCATTGAATGAAATGGTATTGCATAAAAACTTCTAAAAATTAGATTTTGACGTTGCCTTGTTGGTATAAATATTAATTAAGATACTTGATTAAATTGTGAATAATTGCAACCCGATTATGAGAGGTATCAATAAATTGATGTTGACAGATAGTATATATACATAATATATAATTAATCAAAAAAGGGTGAATGTGTATATGGAAAAAAAATTATTAATCATTGCAGCAGGATTATTACTTTTATGCCAGACTATTTTTGCTGCTAACAAAGAGATAAATGGAACATTGGGGACATCATATGCTGATAACCCCTCAAAGTATGGACTTGACATTTCATTACATTATAATTGGTTATTAGATCCTTATTTTTTAACAGGATTGGAATCCGGTTTTTTCTGGGTTCAGTGGGATAGAAAAATTGGTGTAAAGCAAGAAGGCTCAGTCTATGTAGACGTTAAGGCCGATTCAAATGCATATACGATTCCAATAATGTTTAATGCTCAGGTGCGATTGCCCAATTTGCAAAGTAAATTATATGTTGTCCCATTTGCAACAGTTGGATTTGGTTACTCATTTATGATATTGCATTATTCACGCCCTGATTTTACTGATTCAAGAACGGGGAAGACATATGATTCGGATTCAATTACTAAACTTTTTAAAGGGCTTTCATGGGAGTTGCTTTTTGGTGTTTCATTAAAACCTGCAACTGATTCCAAAGTTGATTTTTATGCTGAATGTGGTTATCGCAAATTGCCGCTGAAAAGTGGTGATCTGGAACTGGATATGTCGGGTTTTTTACTTAGATTCGGGGTAAGATATCCATTGTAGCATTAGTAGTGTAATAATGTGTGAAGTGTTAAAGTTCTTGACTTTATTTATACCTTTATTTTTAGTTTTGTAATACCAATGAACATGTGGGGTTAATATGGTGCCTACAGCATATTTGTTTGATCCTGTTTATATGGATCATGATACAGGATGGGGACATCCTGAGCGCCCTGAGCGCCTGGTGGCAATAGATCAGAAATTACGTCAGCAACCATACTATAAATCACTGATTAAAGTAGAGCCTAAAATTGGTGCAAAACGATATATTGAGCTGGTACATTCGCCAGATTATGTTAAGCGAGTGAAAGAAGAGATAGAATCAGGGGTCCACTATCTGGATTCAATGGATACTGCAGTATGTAAAAGGTCATATGAAGTTGCATTGTTAGCTGTAGGTGGCAGCCTTAATATGTGTGATGCTATAATCTCTGGAGAGGCAATCAGAGGGTTTTGTGCAGCAAGACCTCCGGGACACCATGCTGAGTATGATTATGCGGCAGGTTTCTGCATTTTTAATAATATTGCAATTGCAGCAAAATATCTCCAGGTAGAACATGGAATAAATAAAATAGCTATTGTTGATTGGGATGTTCATCATGGTAATGGTACTCAACACACATTTGAGCGCGATAGAACAGTATTGTATATAAGTACACATCAGTACCCTCATTATCCAGGAACAGGAGCTCGTAGTGAACGGGGAAAAGAGGAGGGTGAAGGCTATACATTGAATTTCCCTATGCCTGCAGGGAGTGGCGATACTGAATATATGGATGTGTTTGAAAATCATATTGTTCCGGCACTTATGAAGTTTGAACCTGAAATAGTTTTACTATCAGCAGGTTTTGATGCGCATAATGCTGATCCTTTATCATATATAGGACTTTCAACTGAAGCATACTACAAATTTACGGTTCTTATCAAGCAAGCTGCTAATGAGTACAGTGGCGGAAGAATGATTGCCTTTTTAGAAGG
>DAOLVF010000016.1:0-5793 GCA_035420565.1 Spirochaetota bacterium
ATCATGCGTTAATCCTATCTCTTCATCAGTAAGATAGCACTGCGGGTCGGGAGCCCATGGGTCGCCAAATACCCGATAGGCGCGCACACGCATGGAACCGTTGCACATTGGTTTAAACTTGCACAGTCGGCATCTGCCTTTAATATAATCTGCCTTATGCTTGAGGCCCTTCATCAATGGATTGCTTTCATCCATCCATATATCGGCAAAACTTCGCGTTAAAATATTGCCAAATGAGTAATCCTGCCAGAACTGATCGGGATGAACATTTCCCTCAAAATCAATATTGGCAATGCCAACACCGGTTGAATACGCTCCGCCGCCATTCCATGTTAAAAGTTGCGCTATGCTGGCAGCTTGTTGCTCATCCTTTTGCAGTAGCTTTAAATATAGATAAACGCCGTCAACATGGTTGTCCACCGTAAGGATGTTTATGTCCAGTCCCCGTCTGAAAAAATCATCAGTGCGCTCAATGATGGTATCCATTGCCTGTCGTGATTCAGAGTATGAAAGGTCGTCTGCAAACAGTGAACCGCCACGCCCCGAATAGACAAGATGGTAAAAGCAGGCGCGGTTAATCCCTTCTTTTTCAATGAAGTCAAATATGTTGTGCAGGTCGGCACAGTTGCGTTTGGTTAATGTTAATCGCAAACCAACGCGCTGTCCTACTGCAATACAGTTTTCAAAGCCTTTCATGGCTTTTTTAAATGCGCCGTTCATCCCTCTGAATGTATCGTTTACATCCTCCATTCCGTCCAGGCTTATGCCAACATAGACAATACCTGCGTCTTTAATGGCACGCGCTTTATCTCTGTCAATTAATGTACCGTTGGTGGATAGTACCGGGCGGATGTTTTTATCTGCTGCTTTTGTTATAAGCCTGAATATATCCCTGCGCATGAGTGGCTCACCACCTGAAAACAAAAGCGAGGGAATGCCAAATGTTGCCAAATCATCAATAAGCGTTAACCCCTCATCAGTAGAAAGCTCACCATACTTTTTATTATGCGAATCCGTATAACAGTGCACACAGTTTAGATTGCATGTTCTGGTAACATTCCACACTACAATTGGTTTGCGCTGATCTGCCATTGCCACGCGCGTGTGAGGAAGGTTGCCATGCGCGTCAACCGATGCCTCAGTGCCATAACGCAGTCCGTCACCTGTTGATGAACCGCCACAATACAATTTGCCGATATCTATCATGGTTACCTCACATTATTACAATCCTCTATAGGCATTGTTTAACATTGCATCAACGTATTATCCAGAGCCATTTCACCATACTATTTGTAGTCGCTGTTATTCAAAATAGCATACCCGTTCTTTTTTAAATTCTTGTAATGATCGATAGCTCATGTAATCAGTTTTTGCAATTGAATAGAGTTTTTTGATGATCATATCAAGTTCATCCTCACTTTTTGCATGAACCATTGCAAAGACAGGATAATCCCATGGGTTAGGATAAGCTTCACGCACATACAGATGCGATATGGCATTTTCATTTGCAAATTGTTCCAGCATGGAGTTACGTTTATCACCATCGGCTTTCCATACGGTCATTGCGTTGGCAACAAATCCCATAGCATGGTGTTTAACCACAGCACGGTATGATCGCATCATCCCGTTTTCTAAAAGGCGGTTTGCTGTTGCAATAAACAAGTCAACATCCATGGGGATATTGCTCTGGGCAATAAGTTGATCAAATGGCTCCTCGCTGCATGGGAGGTCGCACTGGAGCACCTTCACCGTATTTTTCACGGTATCATCTACTGGTATGGTTTCATTGTGTTTACCGGTTACAGCATACTGTGCATTATTGTCATGGATACTATCGTCCTCAAAAAAACGTGCAGACAGCTTAACCGTCAACACTGCCTGGAAGATATTAAATGTTACAGCGTTAACCTGTTCCGCCAGATGTTGCACTGTTTCAATAAAATTAGTTTCTTCTGGCAGTGCAAGGGTAAACCATATATTATATGCACCATCCCGCAGGTAGTTGTGGCTGACACCGGGCAGCGCGTTGATAATAGCAACACCGTGGGCAATAGCAGGTTCAGGGATTGCAAATGCCACCAGGTTTGATGTATATCCTAACTTTTTAGCATCAAATATACCAGCAATACTGCGGATCAGCCCATCCTGTTTCAATTTTTGGACTGTGTTGATAACCTCATATTCAGTGGTCCCCAGGGTATCTGCCAATACTCTGTAGGGTCGCTTTGTTACTGGTACTGCAATCTGTATTTGCGAAATAAGTTTTTTTTCATCCAGCATGGGTTGCCCTTTTTGGTTGGTATATGCAGAAAGGTTCTTCATCCATATAGTTGCCGGAGGCATAGTAGGCGCGTGCACGGCATCCTGCACAAAATGCTTTATATTCGCATACGCCGCATTTTCCTTCAAGATTTGATAAATCTCTGAGCTTTAAAAAAAGTTCTGATGATTCCCATAGTTCATTAAAAGGAGTGAGTAAGCAATTGCCTGCTACAAGTGGAAGATAGCCGCATGGTTGAACATCACCCCGGTGTGAAATAAAACATACGCCACTGCCAGCAAGGCACCCACGGGTTACAGCAGCAAGCCCGTCGGTTTCAAAGGTTAGTTTTCTATTTTCTTTTTTAGCTTCCTGGCGTATAATCCTGTAATAGTGAGGTGCACAGGTAGCCTTGAACTCTATGCCGGCTTCTTGTGTTGTATGGTAAAACCAGCGCAATACTTCTTCATACTGCTCTTTCGATAGCATATCAGTTTGTGCAATCTCAACTCCGCAACCAACCGGTACAAGCATAAATATATGAAGGGCAACCGCATGCATCGTTTTTGCCAGTTGTAATATTTTTTCAATGGAGGTAACATTGCGCCTGGTAATTGTAGTATTAAACTGGAACGGTACACCTGCTTCGTGTAACAATTGTGCTCCCTGTAATGCTTTATCAAATGAACCGGGGATGCCTCTAAATGAGTCATGGGTTAGTGCATCAGGGCCATCAATGGAAATACTAACACGCTCAAATCCGCTTTTCTTTATAGCTGAAGCTATTTCTCTGTCAATCAATGTAGCATTGGTGGCTAATGCAATGGGTAATCCCTTGCCATTCGCATAGCCTGCTATATCAAAAAGGTCTTTACGGTACAGGGGCTCACCACCGGTCAACACCATAATAGGTTTATAATATGCTGCAATGCTATCTAAAATATTTTTACAATCCTGAAGCGATAGTTCATGTTCAAATTCTTTATCATAGCTTTCGGCTCTGCAGTGAACACAACGCAGGTTGCACCGCTTGGTCAATTCCCAGAAGATCAGGCGAGGTTTATTCATCGTTTAAACATCTCCTGCAGCAATTTTGTTTTTTCCTTTGATTCTTTTTTGTGATAGTTATCTGATAAATCTTTTAAATAAGAAATAGGTATGTGCAATGTCTTGGACATAATTTGATTGGTCAGCTCTTCAACAATAGCAAAATCATCATCTGAAAGATGTTTTAATTTTCGCCTGCGATATTTCTGCAGCTCTTCATTCCTGATGGTTGAAAAGGTTTCCTGAATTGACACAATCAACGGAACTATCTCCAGACTCTGGTACCAGTGCAAAAAATCCTCTGCATCAGCATCAATAAGTTCCATGGCAAGTTTTGTTTCATGTATTCTATTTTTTAAATTTTCATCAGCTATGGATTTTAGATTATCAATATTGTACAAAAAGACATCATGAATGGTGCTCACCGCCGGCTCAATATTGCGTGGAACGGCGATATCAATTAAAAATAGTGGCTGGCTACGTTTTTTTATATGCTCTGTAATCATATCTCTGGTTAAAATATATTCATGTGATCCTGTTGAGGTTATTATTATATCAACTTCTGGTATCACATCAATAATTTCTGATAACGGGATAATGGTAGCATCACGATTTATTTCGGTGGCTATACGCTGGGCATTGTGCAGTGACCTGTTGGCTAAAATAACAGTTCCAATCTTAAACTTGGTTAAATATTTTAATATAAGCTCACTCATCTCACCTGCGCCAACTAAAAGCACCGAGCTTGATGCAAGGTCATCAAATATTTTTCGTGCCAGCTCAACAGCAATAAATGCAATTGATAGGGGATTGCGGGCAATCTCAGTTTGTGTGCGAATACGTTTTGCTGTTCGGAAAGCCTGGTGAAACAGCTTATTTAAGATAGGACCTGTTGTTTTATGAACAGCAGCCCAGCGATACCAATTTTTAACCTGTCCAACTATCTCGTTTTCGCCAATGACCATTGAGTCCAATGAAGAAGCAACGCACAATAAGTGTCGGATGACGTCCTTATGAAATTTTTTGTAAAGCACTGGTTCAAACTGCTCACGTTTTAAACCAGCAAATTGCTCTAAAAGTTGTACAACTGATTGCATTGCCTCTTCAATCTGTGAAGAAACAAAATATAGCTCCATACGATTGCATGTGGCAATATATACCATCTCATCAATATTATTTTTTTTAGCATTGTCAACAAATGATTCAAGTACGGCTGTATCAAATGCAAAACACTCCCTTGTCTCAACCGATGCGGTCTTATGGCTCATGCCAACCATGCCAATTTGTTGTGTACATTCTGCCATGCTGCTTACCTGAAACTGTGAAATCCTGTCGTTATGACAACATTGGTAGCAATAAATAAAACAATAACAATCACAAATGCAACTATTGTTATTATGCTCACATAAAAGTTACTGGTAATTTTAGAATGTGCTATAATCCATACAATTAATAATATACACCACACGGCATACATCAAAATCTCTTTCGGGCTGCCCAATGAAATATTATGGTATACTTCAAAAAGCATAATAATCCCTATTGCTATCCCCGCGCTGAAAAAGGCCAGCGAATGTGCTAATGAAAAATTGGTAAGCCTGTTGAGTACACCAAGGCTTGGAAAACGATAAATAAATTTCATGGATGATTTTTTCTGCAATTGCCATGATACTACTAAATATAAAACAGCAGAAGCAAATGCTATAAAGAATAAAACCTCGCCAAGCAATGATAAAACAATATGGATGAGCATCAGATTATGATTGGGTTCAATAGCCATAAACCTGTTTGAACCATAAAACAGTAACGAAATGCCATAAATAACGGTAATGAGGGGCGTAATAATTGCGCTTAGTGCTCTAAAATCGTCTTTCCACCTTGAAATGCTCATAAAAAGAAGCAATAGAGATAAAAAAACAACAATAAGATAAAAGAAGGTAAAAATATTAATTTTATAAGCGTGAGCGATAGTTTTATATAAAAAACAACCCTGGAAAAATAAAAGAATTATAGCAACGATAATGGCAACTTTTGTTACTCGTATGTATAACAGGGCATCCCTGTGTATTGAAAGGATACTATAAACAGAAGCAATGATAAATGTAAAAAATGTCACATAAACCAGGAGTGTCATACAGCCTCACTATGTTACTTTCAATATATTCAATATATATCGTTTTTATAACAATTCATAAATATTGTCATTGCACGATAGTGTCAAGCAATAATGGGCATTCCTGAACACTATGCAATAGTAATCATCTATACAAACTATCTGTCATATTAGGATGTTATTGCATCATTACATGGTATGCAAAGTGCTTTGTCCTGTTATAAGATAGTATAATTTTATGTCATTTTTTTACTAAATTGGCAAAAATATATTTGACTCTTTTATCTATTTTATTTACTATTATTAGTGAGGCTACTCATTGAGTAGTTACCTTCCAACATAATCCGCTAATGATATTGACGATTCCTCACAA
>DAOLVF010000016.1:5893-29175 GCA_035420565.1 Spirochaetota bacterium
ATTGAGTAGTTACCTTCCAACATAATCCGCTAATGATATTGACGATTCCTCACAAGAGGGGTCGTCATTTTTTTTACATTTCTTCTTTATTTACTATACCTATGTTATTCATACAATGCTTTATACTAACTAACCATGTGCCGCAATGGATTTTATTCAAATTAAATATTGACAAAATTATCCACAGGAAGTCTAATCTTATTAATGTTAATGGGTGATATCTATGCCAATGAAAGACATCATAATATTTACATCTGATGAGGAAGAGCTTGTTGAACATATTGTGCAGGCAATAGAAAGTAAATATCAAACTGAATATATTCTCATTGAAAAACATAAAGAGGCATTGCGCAGTTTAGCAACATCAATTTCGTTATATCCTTCGCTCCTTGATTCGCAACGTCTTCAAAATCAAAAACGCACCGTGCAAAGTTTGCTTGATACCCTGTGTTCACGTTCCATGCCTGATATGATTTTACATATACCAACCAAAGCTATACTGGGGAGGGCGTTCACCATAGCCAAGATCAATTTTTTTATCATGCTATGGTACATTGCGCGTGATAAGGATGAATATACAGCATTTGTAGAAGCGCTATTATTATGTATAGCTTCCAATGTATTTATGCTCACAGCCGAGGAGGTGTACACTTCTATAATTGAAGATGATGCACTTGATAAAATCATACGACACAATGCAGTGTATCTTTTAGCGCGTACATGGGAGCACAGGCTTGATTATGGAGTTGCCGAATTTGCGCCCATTTTGTTAAATTTATGGAAAGCACGTGAACGCCTTATCCCAAATTTTGGTACTATGATGGGCTTTTCTGAATTATGTATGCTTTCAGAACACACCTCGTCATTATGGCTTGATTTTTTACAGCGTGATGCTATTATGGAAGATGAGGTATATGCACTTGAAGAATTTATATTTGACCTTACTTATGAAGAGATAGCTTTTGTGCGAGATTATCTTGAAAAGAATAGTAAAACTACTGTAATGCGAGAAGAATTGCCATCAATCATGGGGAAAACACATATACCTGAATATAGTGGGCAGGACCCCCGCGAGCTTTACCGTTCATTCAGAGATCGCAAGATTAATTCCAGGTTCAGAGCACGATCAAAATTAAATGGTCCTAAAAAAACGCTTGAAGAATATCTCATGTGCTTTTTATTATCTTCTAAAACAGTGGTTGAATATTAAGCAATAGCAAGGAGTATTATACAGGGAAAGGTATGTTTGATATTTATGGTTCATATGAATATAACCCATCCATATTTGATAATATGCAGATGGAGATAAATGATATTGATGATGATATATCAAGTGATATTGAAAATCTGCTGGCAAACCGGTTTGATTCATTATACCTTAAAGATATCTATAAAAAAAATAATATCTGTATAGATATTATTTACCCCCGCGTTCAGTATGGTCATCACAGGGTGTTGTTAAAATCACCGGATTATATACGGTTTCTTTTGTCATTATATCCATTTTCCAGTGATCTTGAAAACCTGCAAAAGATTGTTTTGCGCCCACGGCATATTATATTGGGCAATGTTGAGCTCATGGCTTTGTATCTGCAACAAAAAAAAATACTGGTAGTATACCTGCATCATCCTCATTTCTATTCACTAAAGACATCACGGTTTGCCCAGTTTTCCGAATTAACACCCATGATACATATGCTGCAGGGTAAAATAATGAAAACAAACATGCATGAAAATGATCCCTATCTTATACCACCATTGTGGTATATGGTATCAATTATTGAATCATCATCTGAAAATAAAGTTGATAAATTTTTGTTGCGGTGCGATAGTTCTTCGAAATTGCGGGCAGTACTGGATGAGATATCCTTCTTCTACGGGCGTCATGGATATTAAACACCATGATAGATTACCATGTACATACCTATCTGTGCGATCACGCATCAGGTACGCCCGGTGATTATATTGAAAAAGCGTTGGAAGCCAGGCTCTTTGAAATTGGTTTTTCTGATCATGCACCGTTGCCTGAACATTTGCGGAATGATATTACCATGGAACCTGAAGAAACCGAGATGTACTGCTCAATGCTTGAAGATGTAAAGGATAAATATCCCATAGCAGTGAAAATAGGTTTTGAGGTTGACTATCCGCTTCACCCAACATTTGATACCCATTATTTTCATGATAATCGCATTGACTATATGATTGGTTCATGTCATTTTATTGATGGCTGGGCTTTTGATCATCCCCTGTTTGTAGATGAATACAATAAGCGGGATATCAATCAGGTTTATCGTGATTACTATAGTATTGTTTTTGACATGGTCAATTCAGGGCTTTTTGATATAATTGGCCATTTTGATCTTGTAAAAAAGTTTGGTTACAGGGCAACTGTTGATCTAACCGATCATATTCTTCCCATTGTAAAGCTTGCAGGAAAACAGGCAACAGCCATTGAAATAAATACGTCAGGGTTACGCAAACCGGTGAAGGAAATTTATCCGTCGTATGACATTATGAAGCTTATGTTTGAAAACAATGTTCCCATTACACTGGGTTCAGATGCTCATGCACCTGAGGAGGTTGCCTATAATTTTTATGATGCCCTGCTTTTGATAAAGCGGGCGGGGTACAAAAAAATTGCAGGATACAGTAAACGAAAGCAATATTCGATAATACTATGATAACATTAAAGAAGGACACAAATAATATCTACAGGGTTTATGGACTGTGCAATTTGCAGGCAGGTGTTATCGCAAAAGCTGTCAATACTATAGATTATTCTGATACTGACAATAACGTCCGCTTTAAAGAGAAATTACTTATCTATAAAGCTACAGGGATATTGCCCGAACATATTGTTATGCTTGACCAGGTTCATGGCAGCAGTATCATTGAGATGAACTATCGCCCACAAAAGAATGACCCCTTTGTTACACAAGCTGATGGTTTTGTTACCATGGTACATGGATTGTGCCTTGTTATACGAACGGCTGATTGCGTTCCGGTTATACTGTATGATTCGGCAAAAGGTATTCTGGCAGCGTTGCATTCCGGCTGGCGCGGATGTATGCAAAATATTACTGCTGAAGGGATAAAAAAATTATATCAAAAAGGTTCTTCACCTGCTTCAGTCCATGTTATGATACTGCCGTCAATAAGCCGTGATGCGTATGAGGTTGGGGATGATGTTGCTTCCCAATTTAACGGGTATATACTTAACAAAAATGGCAGGTGCTATTTAGATATGTGGAATCATATTGCTGACACCGCAATGAAAAACAAAATTCCGTGCAACAATATATATGTAACGGGGATATGCACGTTCCAAAACAATACAGAATTTTTTTCATACAGGAAAGGAGATAAAGGTAGAAATTTAAATTTTGTATATTTATCATAGCAATAGTTAATTTTTAGCCTGTGAAAATAAATATAAACCTGCATTGTAATAAATACAATGCCAATTTATTCAGAGATTGTGATATGGGATATTGCTTTTTACAAGAGCATTTATATATGGTTAATTTTTTTAAAAAAACTGAATAAAAGCTTGCATTTTTTAAAAAAAATAAAATATTATATTAATAAGTAGTCAGGAGGAAAGTATGGAAAAGCTTCAACTGTCAAAACTTCTTGATACGCATAATCACAATAAAACATTAGATGAAATAAAGTCATTATATAGAAAATATTATAGTGAATTTGCAATAATTGAAGATCTTTTTTTTATTGTTAAAGATTTATTTTATGGCGAATTTCCTGGTTACCAGAAATGTAATACTCAATATCATGATTTTCAGCATACCGTTGATGCAACATTAGCAGCAATGCGGCTGTTAGATGGATATAATATTAAATGTAAGATAATACCAGAAGATATTGCATATTGCCTTATTATTGCTGCTCTTTTACATGATACCGGGTACATCCAGGAAGATTGGGATACCGAAGGAACAGGAGCAAAATATACTGCGGTACATGTAGGGCGCAGTGTTGAATTTTTACGGAAACACTATACAAAATTTCAAATAGCTGAAAAGTATATCCCTATAATTTCATTGTGTATACAGTCAACAGGGCTGTCCACAAATTTTAAGGAGCTTGCATTTATATCAAAGGAACACATGATCGCCGGGGCGATGATGGGAACTGCCGACCTTTTAGGGCAGATGTCAGACAGAGAATATTTGGAAAAGCTGCTATTTTTATACTATGAATTTAAAGAGGCAGGTATTCCTGGTTATTCCACCGAGTATGATATCATATGGAAAACTATAGATTTTTATGTCATGACAGTAAAGCGCATGAAGAGAGATTATCTCAATGTGCAGCGTTATTGTACATATCATTTTGAAAAGCGATATGCTATTCCCAGTAATCTTTATATGGTAGCAATAAACCGCAATATTAGATATATCAAAAAGATAATTGCTGATGAAAGCACAAACTTTAGACATAAATTGAAACGTGGTGACCAGTATCAGCTTCAGATGCTTTCACAACAATCGGTACATCATTAATATTTTAATGTGCTTATGCAATGCAAATGGCAGGATACGTGTGTTGTATTATCAATGTCCTCGGATAAAAAGATAAAAGAACCCGTAGAAATTGCGATGATATATAAGCCATAGTAAGGGCTTATTTGATATACCACCTGCTACCAGAGCATAATGGAAAGAAAAATGTTTGACATAATATGTTCATCTGGGTTATTTTTTAACACTATAGTGATAAAGCAAAAAGGAATAGATATGAAAAAAGCAATAAGCACAATTGTTATGCTGAAACTTGTCTTGCTGGCGGCAAATGTTTGGGCTTATAGTGTGGTTACCATACAGAAGTGGGAAATTAATCAAAATGATGTTATAAAACAATATCTGCCAAACGCGAATTATAAACAGTATACTCTTAATCAGATTGCTGGATATAATAATAAACTTTTAAATTATATACTTGCCATTGATGCAGATTATAAAAATAAGATCACGATTTTTAGAACAGGCAAGGGTATTGCCAGAGATTTTATGTTCATAGGAACAAAATTGTATGTTGTAACTGACTATATGCAACTATCCAATGCTGAATCTTCTTCTGAAGTAATCTCAGCGCTGGGAAAAATATATGGAACACCACAGAAACAAACAGAAGCAAACACAACCACCTATACCTATACAAAAGATCAAACAAAAATTATTGCGATTTTAGAAGCTAAAGGGCAAAAATATTCAATGACTATATATTATTACTATAAAAATTTATTTAAAAGCCTGCTGCAGTAAGTAGTAATTGTGGGTTTTCATGTAACAATGTCTATGGCGATATTTTGTAAGTACTCAGAAAGTAGAGGCACATTCAGGGGAAAATATAGATTGTTTGATTAAGCTTCTAC
This sequence comes from Spirochaetota bacterium, assembly GCA_035420565.1. Taxonomy (GTDB): domain Bacteria; phylum Spirochaetota; class UBA4802; order UBA4802; family UB4802; genus UBA4802. Next base: position 11,289 of record DAOLVF010000016.1, read on the forward strand.
TTAATAGTTCATTTAAAGGTGGAATAATATAAGTCTTTTTTAAACGGTCCAAAATATATTCCCAAAAAGAAATGTTAAGTTTTCTACAGGTTTTTTATGAAAATTTTTATTAAATTCTTGACACAATGTGGTACAATCTGCATATATCCTTTTCATTGAATCTTCAATATAATTGATAATCTTAAATTATACTTTTTACATATGAGGGTGTTACATTGGCTAATATAAAATCAGCTGAGAAACGGAATAGACAAAACGAAAAAAGAAGGCAAAAAAATTCTAAGATTAAATCATCTGTCAGAACTGCTGAAAAGAAAGTGCGCAAAAGCCTTGAAAACAATTCAAATGAAACTGCACAGGTGTTGTTTAAAGAATTTGTTAAAAAAATTGATGCAGCAGCAGGTAAGGATATACTTCACTGGAAAACCGCAGCACGCAAAAAGTCACGATTAGCAAAGAAGGTTAATAGCGTTAATGCTGTATCACAATGACGCAGAGGGTAATTTTTGACCAAGCACGAAATAATTACCAGATTGCATATTAAGCATGAAATCCCCCGTGATGTAGTACAGCAAATTGTTGATGGTTTTGTGGAAGAAATAGTGCAATCGGTTCAAAATGGCGAGAAGGTTACTATTAAGGGGTTTGGCGTTTTTACAAGGATCAGAAAGGCGGAGCGCAAGGTGTTTTCACCAATTGCTCAGCGGGAAGTGGTAGTACCGTCAAAGTATGTTATTGACTTTAAGTCCAGTAAAAACACTGCTATTGAATAGGGGCGCTTAGCTCAGCTGGGAGAGCATCTGCCTTACAAGCAGAGGGTCAGAGGTTCAAATCCTCTAGCGCCCACAGTAATTGGGGTATACAGGCGTATACCCCAATTTATAGTGCTATGAAAAAGTTACAAGAATATCTATCGCCAATTGAGAAGGTCCTTTTAAGCTTTGTTATCGTAATATTTTCCGGTGCTTTTCTTTTATGCCTTCCTGTTTGCACAACTCACGGCATCACATTTATCGATGCATTATTTACTTCAACATCAGCAGTTTGCGTTACTGGCTTAGTGGTTTTAGATACTGCTAAGGATTTCACCTTTATTGGACAGGTAGTCATCTTGTTGCTTATCCAGTTAGGTGGTTTGGGCATAATGACATTTTCAGTTGCTTTACTTTCCTTAATAGGTAGTAGCATATCCATTAAATGGCGTTTTACCTTGCAAAACATGTATAGCGATGTATCAAAACTTCCTGTTCGCCATGTTTTAACAAGGATTGTCATCTATACATTTAGCATCGAGGCATGTATAGCTTTTATACTGTTTACTCAATTTATTCAGCAGTTCCCATTTCGTGTTGCTATCTGGCATTCTATATTTCATTCTGTTTCTGCTTTTTGCAATGCTGGTTTTTCCACGTTTTCCAGTAATCTTATGGATTACAATGGTAATACCGTTGTCATTATCAGTATAGGTCTGGATATTATTTTAGGTGGGCTTGGATTTTTAACGTTGAGCGAGTTATTTTCCAACAAAACATTCAAGCTAAAGAAACTCTGGAAAGCTCTGACTATTCATTCAAGGCTGGTATTGATAGTGACAGCTATTTTGATATTTAGTGGTATGTTGCTGTTTCTTGTAATAGAATACGATGGCATACTGAAAACCATGCCGTTAAAAGAAAAATTGTTAGCATCGTTTTTTCAATCGGTAACGGCCCGAACAGCGGGTTTCAATTCAGTAGATATTGGTGCTTTGCAGGAAGGCACATGCTTGATGTTAATAGTATTGATGTTTATTGGTGGCTCGCCTGGTTCTATAGCTGGTGGTGTGAAAACAAGTACTGTGGCTGTATTATACATATATCTTATATCCCGTTTAAAAGGGCTTAAACAGATAGTTATAGGGGAAAGAGCTTTGTCATATGATAATATTGAAAGGGCTACAACGCTGGTCATTGTATCGGGAATTTTTATTTTTTGTACTACGTTTATTCTTGTCTTAATACCTACATTGCCAATACCTGAATTTCTTGCATCTTTATTTGAGGTTACTTCGGCATTTGGTACAGTTGGGCTGTCGATGGATTTCACTCCCAAAACTTTACCTATTGAACGGATTATTTTGTGTATTGTTATGTATGCAGGACGGTTGGGACCATTGACATTGATTTCGGCATTGACATCACATAGAAAAACGATTAATATCCGATATGCAGAAGATCATGTAATGATAGGGTAGTTAAATATGAAAAAATATTTTGTAATAGGACTTGGGAATTTTGGGTTTAATATTGCTCGTTCATTAGAAGAAAATGGATGCGAAGTATTGGGGATGGATGTTAATAAAGATCTGGTCCAGCGAGCCAAAGATTCTATAAGTCATGCAATTATTGGCGATGCTTCAGACAGGGAAGTTTTAGAATCATTGGCAATAAGTGATTTTGATGGTTCTATTATAAGTATAGGACAGGATATGGCGGCAAGCATATTGATTGCCTTATATCTTAAAGAGATTGGCATCAAAAAAATTATTGTAAGAGCTATCTCGGAAGACCATGGAAAAATATTATCACTTATTGGTGTTGATACGGTGGTTTTTCCTGAGCGAGATATGGCAATAAGGCTTGCTAACAAATTAGCACTAAAAAATGCAATGGATTATCTTCCTATTACTGATGAATATGGAATTCTGGAAGTTATACCTCCAAAAACCTTTATAAACAAATCATTGAAGGATTTGAAATTAAGTACCCGATATGGATGCCAGGTAATAGGCTTAAAATATTTTCCAAATGGAAATTATAATGATGTAAGCGAAAAAAATGTTCAAATTAAAATTGCGCCAACAGCAGATGATGTCATACTGGAAAATTCGGTTATGATAGTTATTGGTAAAGTAGAGGATATTGAACGTTTACAAAATGCTGATTGATTATATTTCAATTTCCATTCCTTCGCGTGCGATATTTATTGTTAAATTGCCTCTTCGATCAGGATTAATTCCCATGTAGAGTTTTGCATTTGATAGAACAGTATCAAGCTTTTGATCATTATAATCAGGTTCATGGTGGAATAGAATTAATCGCTTGATGTTAAACATGCTGGCAATATCTATTGCAATAGAAGCAGATGAATGGCCCCAATCTATTTTATTTATTGATTCTTCAAATGTATACTGCGTGTCAAATACACATACATCCGCATTTTCAAAGAAATTTTTATATGTATCTATCTTATCAATTTCATCAATATTGAACTCGCAATCACTTGTAAAAACAAATGATTTGCCATTTTCTTCAAACCTGAACCCAAATGAACCACCTGGATGCCGCATGCTTTGATTTTTGATTTTGACATCGTTAATATATATTTCACTTTCCTTATCAATTGTAAAAAATTCTTTCTGAGCAAGCATATATTCTAAATTAATTGGGAAATGGGTATAGACCTGCTGATATTCAATTCGTTCTTTAATATCATTATATGGTGAATAAATATTGAATCGGTTGCCTTTAACATAAAAAGGGGCAAAAAATGGAAAACCCTGTATATGATCCCAGTGGGTATGAGTAAGTAATATTGTTGCAAAACCTTTACCATTACCAAATTCAGTCTTTAATAATTCATGTCCTAATTGTTTTATTCCTGTACCGCAATCAACAATAATTAAATCATCAGTAGAGGTGCGAACTTCCAGTGTTGTTGTATTACCTCCATAGGTGCCAACTATTGATATGGGCAATGTATCAAGGAATGTATCGATAGATTCTTCATTGGAGATATCTTTTGGTGAAGCTAATTGTAATGCCTGTTTTATTTTGTCTCTTATTACATCTGAATTTAATGGAGTTGGGATTGAACCTCGAACGCCCCAGAATTTTACTTTCATTAAATTTTTCTCCTCAATATAATATGGTTATATAAAATATATCCATATAAAGAAATCAACTAATAATTTTTTATAAGGCTCTGGCCCCAATTTCTTTCTTATTTTTTCATGTGTAATCCAATTTTCAATGTGATATGTATGTACTTACGCAGACACAGAACATCGCAGATACAGAACATATGCTCTGACCCCATTATTTCCTGTACAATGCAAGATATGCATTGTTAGATGTTTGTTGCTGATTATTTGTATGATATTATGGGTTATATAAATAATTTATAATGTTTCGTCTCACAAAAAGGAAGAGATGTAGATTTTAGCATATGTATAATTAATCAAAGATTGTATTCCTCCATATAATTCCCCCCCTTTCGTTCAAAGGGGGGATAAGGGGGGTTATTAAGGCTCTGACCCCTTATAGTTAGTGTTTTTTTAAAAAAAATCACAAAAAGTATAAAAAATACACCATTTCTTTTTAATTTTTTTCATCTCTGGCGTTATGTATAGTAGGGATTTCAATTATTATAACAACACGGAGGAATACCCATGGCACGGAAATTGCGCCTACAACTGCCCGAGCATACCTACCACATCATGAGCCGCTGTATCGAGTGGCGGGATATGATGCAGGAGGAGTACTTTAAAGCCTGTTTTGTCGACATATTGAACAGAACAAAACAAAAATATGACTTTAAGCTGATAGCCTACTGCATCATGGACAATCACATCCATATTGTCATCCACACAACCAGCACAGGAGCGCCCATAGCACGCATTGTGCAGTATATCAAGGCACGGTTTGCCGAGATGTATAATAAAATAACCGGCAGGACCGGGCCATTCTGGAATGAGCGCTATAAGGATATCATTGTACAGTTTGCCCATGATGCGTTTCATTATTTGTTGTGGTTGCTGTGGTACATAGCGTTCAATCCGGTACGGAAGCGCCGGTGCGATAGTCCTGTCAAGTACCGCTACAGCAGCATACAATCCTATTTACAGGAGGATGCTGATGTTGGTGTACCGATAGACCATCATGAGTACTTTCTGCAGTTGGGGGACAGCTTTAGCGAACGGGTAAGGCGTTTTTTGCAGTATGAGGAAGCGTATCGCAAACGCTACTCCATTGCACAGTGGGTATAAAAAAGGGGTCAGAGCCTTACAGCATTGCATCAAAAAGCTGATCCTACTTCCACTGGTAACATCTGCTTTGTTTTTGATGTCGATGCTATATTGATTTCAAAAAGCCATAAAAAATTTTGATTATACCTTTGCATGCAATAATTTTAATTCAGCACCAGCTTTTTCAAACATCCCTAATACATAATCAATATGTTCATCGGTATGTGTTGCCATGACGCTGCAGCGGATCAACTGCTGCCCCTGAGGTGTCGCAGGAAAGATTATTGGATTGGTATATACGCCATAATCAAAGAGCTTTTTCCATAACGTAAACGTCATGATATCATCACCAATAATAACAGGGATTATAGGTGTTTCCCCTTTTATTACATTAAATCCAAGATGTTCAAGTCCATTCCGCAAACGTTTTGCGTTATTATGAAGCTTTTGTATAGATTCAGGTTCGTTTTGAATTATTTCAAGTGCTTTAAGTGCTGCAGCAGCATTTGATGCAGGCATGCTTGCATTAAATATAATTGCAGGTGCGTTATGCTTGATGTAGTTTATAACCCGCTCGCTTGATGCTAAAAAACCTCCTGATGAAGCTAAACTTTTTGAAAATGTTCCCATAATAATATCAGTTTGGTCTGTTAATCCAAAATAGCTTGCTGTACCGCGTCCATCATGGCCAATAACACCAAGAGCATGTGCATCGTCGGTCATGATGCGCGCATTATATTTACGGGCTATTCTAACAATATCCGGGAGGGGAGCAATGTGTCCATTCATGCTGAAGACTCCATCAACAACGATAAGTTTTCCTGCATCATGCGGCAGAGCAGAGATTTTATTTTCAAGGTCAACCATATCATTGTGATGAAACTTAACCAGAATACTATCGCCACATAGGGCTTTTGCTATCAATGTGCCCTGTATGATGCTTGCATGATTTTCTTCATCTGAAATAATATATTCCCCTTTGTTTATTAATGATACAATAGCTCCCTGATTCGTTTGATAACCGGTAGAAAAAATACAGGCAGCTTCTTTGCCAACAAATTGCGCCAGCGCTTCCTCAAGCTTACAATGAATATCAAGTGAACCATTGATGAGTCTTGAACCTGAGCATCCCGTGCCATATTTTTCAATGGCATCGATAGCTGCCTGTTTTACTCGTGGGTCATGCGTTAGTCCCAGATAGTTATTTGAACCGACCATGATCATACGTTTATTGTTCATGTACACAACAGGTCCTTCTGTTTTTGTTATTGGGTGGTAATAGGGATACAATCCAAATGATTTAACCTCTTCAACTCGAGTGAAGGCTAAACATTTATCAAAAAGATCCATAGGGAACCTCCTTTTAAAAATATTTAAGGCATAGCAATAAAGCCATCCTTCACAAAACCCATGTTGGAAGCATAAATAAAAATGTTTATTGATACACTTTGCTTTTAACAATACAAAAAAATATTAATAAAGTCAATAATATTATTATAAATGTTGAATAAAAATATGATATTAATTTATATAATATTAATAGGCAAAATTGAGTGAACATTCACTCAATTATGACTAAGTACTCACTCATGTAATAAATCGTTTGTCTGTCAAAGGCATAGTATACGGTTAATAGGCGATAGTTATTATAAAAGGGGGTCAGAGCCTCAATAACTATGAAATAAGAGATGCAGAAACGAGTCCATTATGATATGGGTGTATATTTCTATTTTCGGGAAGGTTGGCCATACCCGAAATGCTGGCATCCATAGGGGATGAAAGTGAAGGAGAACTGTGTAAAGGTGCTATGATTGTACAATGAATTATTTCAACTGTTCTTATTCCATTAGGGATTGTATTATACTATCAGAATTAAAAGTAAAAAAGGAGATTCCACACAAAACCAGCCTTTTTGTTAGTTTATAGTTAGGAATGATAATGGTTCTAATTATAATTTACCAGGCGTGGGATAGAGATTTTGAAAGTTTTAACAAATAGTTAAAGAAGATTGGTGTGTTAAAGGAATAATAATGATTACAAAGTTTAATGATGTGCATTAATCAAGATTGAATATCGACAAAACTACATAAATTTATACCAATAATTAGCTATATACTTTTACATAATATAGTTATCTATAACTATATTACAGTATTATTAATTATATATTAAATTGAGTACATACTAAAAACATATTTATAGATATATTAAATAATATAATAATTACAATATAATATGTGAAAAATATTATATTATTACAAAATATTAAAAAAATTGTAAAATTTTTGATTAATAGTTGACAATACTTAACAGTCGGTATTATACTGTTTACAGAATATGAGTATAGCTGGACGGTAAAGTAGTCATAATAGTTATCAGGAATGAGGAAGGGAGGAGAGCATGTATTTGATCCATAAGGTATTATCAAAAATGGGGCTAAAGAAAAAGAGTTTTTTATTGGGGAAAATAGTACTGGGTAGTCGGTTTTTTGTTGAAATATACCGACATGCCAGTACTGTCAACCCTTATTATAGAGTAACTATCGCCTATATGATTTTTTAAATAAATCACAAGAGGTGCGCCATGAAGCCTTTTAAATCATTGTTCATAATCATGTGCGTTGCAACGGTGTTGTTATCATGTTCGGATAGTAGCAAATTTTTGTTTCAACGCAATGATCCTGAGCCGGAATACCGATTATTTGACCTTTTAGATCCCTATCCGGCATTGTATGATGCATTTGATACTATTGACCAGCATAGGTTTAATGTTATGTTGAGCGATGCTATCAATGCGGATGTTACCGGTACAAAAAATGCCTTGCAACAGATGCCTGCAATCAATCCTGACCCTCTTGTTGATATAGTAGCTGCATTGCGCATAATAATAGAAAGAATTATTAATCAGGACAACTATAAATGGCGTTCTGACCCTTATGATTATGATAACTATGTAACGGATTTCTATAGCTTTTTAGATGATTTAGATGCAGCAAGCCCTGGTACTACCAACGAGCTGGTAAGTATCCTGAGAAAGTCCATAGGCTATATTCAGTATGCTCATGGTCATGAAATAGAGACAGTTATGGCAGATTTGATTGATTTTTTAAAGGATAACCATGGGCAGAATGTTGGCACGGTGTTGCCACTGTTGCAGGAAGGATTGGGTAAAACATTATTACGGGCAAATACTTTTTATGACGATAGCAGCAATAAATTGGGAAATGCAGTTGTTGGTATGGATGCGCTGCTGTCAGGGATAAACGATATAGCTACGGAGGATGCTGATGCACGTGAAGCGCTCTATGATGTAATACGCGAGCTGGGTGCGGTAATGACGGCAAAAGCGGGAGATAAAACATTTGCCGACATACTCAAAGAGCTTATGATAAATATTGAGGATTATGCTACAGTTGGGGGCAGTGTTTATAGCTCCAATGCAAGTTATTATCATGATGGAAGCGATTATTATGTTAATACTGAACTTAAAAATGGTGTACGACAGATGTTGCCTGGTTTGGCGTTGCTTTTTATACGGGCAGGCGATAATGCACAAGCATCTCCTATCTATGACCCGGTGGATAACAATTCGCCCAATCCCGACGGGCGCTCAGCATTGGAATATTTAACACAGAAATTGTATGATTTGAAGTTAAACTGCGGAATAGATTTTACAAATTATGAGGTTGAGGCATCCCTGAAAAGGATGACCCAGTATAATGGATTTGGAGAGCTCCGAAGCAGTGCAAGCTATAAAGTATCGTATTTAGATCATCTGTTGTATACTTTGATAGCGTCGTATGACTTTGGTTTTTTAACCAAAACTTCTGATGGTGCTTCAGAACCTTACAATAATGATCAGGATGGTCATTGCTCTGTTCGCAAACATGGTGAACCAACAGCTGGTATTATTACTATAAATGATAGTTTATATTCCATGGTAAGCCATGCAAAAGAAGCAAGAAGCTCCAGCCAAAATTGTACCATTGGATGGTTAGGTGCTTATAATTTGGCTCTGGATGCAAGGGCTGTTACGCAAACATGGGATGGCGATACAGGAGGTCTATTAACATCAGTTGAAATAACAAATGGTGCGCAAGGGAATTATATATATCGTTGTAAAAACTCATTTTTAAGTTCACAGGCTAATAACTATAAATTTTATTTAGGGTATGATTTTCCAACTCTTCTATTATTCAGTGGTTTTTCTGCTGGTGATGCTGGTATTCCAAACGGGGGAATTACCGGTATAGTTCCAACATCAAATACTACAACAGTAGGCACAAATAATGATTACCGCACTTATTACCCGTATGTTGGCAATGGATTGGGTGAGCTTAACACCGGACGCTGGACTATGGGCTGGATTGCCCGTGCATGCTGGGAAGGTGAAGGTCCCTACTATTATGCTGATCCCAACGCAAAAACCAGAACAGCATCAGATGGTAAGGTATATCATGTATATTTTAGACCTGATGGGAGGATTTATGCGTTTGTATGTAAAGAAGATCCTGCTAATCCAGTATATTTTTATCCAAATGATGGTGGCAATGATGCAGATGAAACTGATAACCCTCAATCATTAACAATTGATGGTGTTGAATTTAAACTCAGAGCTAACAGATACCGTGCAAGCTGGCATACTGATTATTATTTGCTGAAATCGGATTATATAAACTACCATGAAGATGCTAATCATCCACCTGCAGGATGGACGGGTTATTATTCACCTGCAAATGTAGTGGGTACTACTGGTATCAATAAATTTAAAATGCACTCATTACAGGATACAAAAAACAAAGGTGAGTATGGTGATGACCTTGATGCTTCAACAAATAATGCTGGGTGTTTGTGGTTCTGGGAGAAGATTGCTGAAAATAATACTGTAAGAGGATGTAACAGTCATGAAGAAGCCATGTATAGAAATTTTCAATGGCTTATGCTGGAAAAGAAATTTGTATTTATAATGCCTATGCGATCATATGTTAACATTCATGCTACTGCTGCGTGGTGTATAGGTGTTACATTGAATATAGATTCTCCGCTTTTTACAATAATTGAAGCTAATGGAATGGCTGGTATTGCAACAGCTAAAAAAACTGGCACAGTTGGTACATGGGTAAAGCTTGGAAACCGGGGTGACGGAGAGGGATGTACAAATTATGGCCACAACCAGCCAAATGGTGCAAATTATGGTGATTCGCTGCAACCTGCAGATGGCAGGCTATGGGTTATTGTTAAAGAGGATTCATCATATAAAACTAGTTTGAGTGTACTAACCGATGGAGATTATGTTGATATTAATACAATATGGAGTACTATCCTTGGTAATGGTAATGTTTTTCCTAATATTGTTGGTGATAACCTGGCTCCTATTGCACGAATGGCTTTTGTACAACCTGATTTAGTGGCTTCCAATTCATCAGACATTGGTAATATAAATGCTGCTGCATGGCAGAACCGTAATAAACTGCTGCCCATTATTGTGGCATTATCAGGGGATTTACATGAAAAATCTCATTATGATAAACCATCAGACCAAAATAACCACTGGTATAACTTTAGCGGTAACCATAAATATCCACTAAAACATCTGCGTGACCTCATAGCCATGCTGGGCAATCCAATTATGCGCTATTATAAAACGCCATATACCGGTGCGGCAAAGGGATGGTTTGTGCCACAGATTCAGGATCAACATGGCAGGGGCGTGTATGCAATGTTTACGCCAAAACCTATTGATAGTGCTGTAAACTTTAATCCCAACAGCTCATTACGCTCGGTTGCTGCTGTGTTGACCGAAAATTCTCAAGCTGCTGCGGATGGGATTATCCCGGCTTTGGCAAACAGTAAAATGGTTACAAAGCTCATGGCGTTGTTACAACAAATTGGTCAATATGGTTATGGTGCACTACCAATCTATCAGGATGGTACAAAAGGAAGCAGTGACTATGCTGACTGGGGTGCCCGTCGTAAGATATTTTATGGTCTGGAGCAGATAGTAACTCGCATGAAATGCAATAAGAGTATTGAGCAAACAAGAGACTATTATGGAATCAGCTATCCTGCATGGATGTTTGTTAAAAATAGTGATGATATTGACATGGATGTAGCACTGGATGAGCTTATTGGATACGATGATGTGGATGGTAATCCCTATGTATGGGGCAAGGGACTGGCAGCATTTGTCGATCACAGAGATCCAGCCCATCCCAACTATAAAGGATGGAATTGGAATAATTACTATAAGCTTGTCAATGGTCTTGGTGAGTTGATGAGCAATCAGGGTGCAACAAACGGATATTATTGTATAAACGATGACCTTATAGCAATGATTGATAAAACGCTGACAAGCTTCAAAGCAACAAATGCCCAGTTGAGAGGAGTGCGTCATACATTGGGTACGGTATTATACTACTATTATGATGATACATCACAGTGGATTATTCCCAATGAACTAAAGGACATAATGACCGGCTATCTGCCACAAATATTACAGGAATATACCGGGTACAATGCAGATCTATTATCGGTTGCCAGCAATATGCTTGTTGATGATGGATTCCTTGAATATTTTTTGACCAACCTTTCATCGCCACATCCATCAGAAGATGTTTTTAACCAGTTGTACGAATTTTTGAATCTGGGTTTAATTAAATCGAAGGATTCAAGGCTATGGGATGATCTCAATGAATTGATGATTGGTCTTGTAGTACGATTAAATGAGACATTAGAAGGAAGGTCAAATAAGGCAGCAAGCTTTGAAGATTATACAAAGCCAGTATATTCATCACCATCTGAATATTTATACAGCGACGAGTTTGATCCATATTCGGGATTGGGACAGCTTTTGACTAAATGATAGAGCACAGCAACAACCATAGGGTTAGTCCTGTGGTTGTACAAGATATATAGTTTATTATCGGAGGTCATGATGTATATAGTGTTGAGACGTAGTGTGATGATAGTATTTGTCATTATAATTATGCCTGCTTTAGTGTATGCTAATTTTGCCGATACCTATGGATTTGGAGCGCAGGGTGTAGCCAGAGGAAATGCAATGACAGCAGTGGTAAATGACTGGTCAAGTGTATATTATAATATAGCAGGATTAGGAAGAACGCAAGGATATCTGGTATTGACTGTACAACAAACAGAGCCAAAACAGCAGATTACTTTAAAACAAAAGGGTGGGAAAGATAAAAAAGAACAGGAGGTGGTCACTGTTGAACCTCAGGTGGCATCACCATATGATCTTTACCTATACAAGGATCAGCTTGTAATCAATTATATGTATACACAGCCTGATATGACCATTGATATTCCCCGTGAGACGGTAGCTGATAAAGATCTTGATTTTGGGACGGTTGCATTAGGTTTGGTACTGGATTTAAATCATTTTGTTAAACTGCCATCGTTTATTTCATCAGGGCGTTTTGGATTGGGTATGGGACTTTTGCAGGATGGGACCCTTGTGAGAGTATATGATGTTGACTTGCGCACGCATGACTTTTTACGCTATGGCAAGGAAGCTGAACGAACAGTCATATTAGCAGGGATGGGTTTTGGATTTGCGGATGATCTTTTTGGAATAGGATTTGGTATCAATGCATGGTCAGGTGGCAAAGGTGCAGTGCGCTTGATGGATGTTGACATGGCATCGCCAAATCCTCAAACGCCCAATTCAGAAATACAGATGGAACTTTCACCAAAAGTTGCTCCGGTTTGTGGATTATATATATCCCCGGGCAAAAAGATCAATGCTTTACGAGGACTGGAGATGGGAGTAGCGTATAGAGGTGAGATATATATGGAGGTTAAACCATTTTCAACAACAGCAGAGTTGATAGATGGAACGATACAGTTACAGATGGCGCTCAACATATTTGATTACTATACACCGCATATTATCAGTGGTGGAATTGCCTATACTTTTTTGCCTATAAAACCATTATCAGGGTTAACATTATCGTTTGATGTGGAATATCAGATGTGGTCTAAATATAAGGTTTCCAAAGCTAAAGAAGAGTACTGGAGTCAATATGGTATAATAATGCCTGAATATGATGATATCATAGTTCCCAAAGTTGGTATATCATATAATTTTGGATGTTTAATACCAAAAATGGAGTGGCTTACTTTACATTTAGGATATATGTACCGACCCACGTATGTTCCTGACGATACAGTGAATGACGCGTCGTTATTCAATTTTATGGATTGCAATACCCATATTGCTTCGGCAGGGTTAACATTTACTATCCCAAGAATGGGACCTATGGTTGCCCCTTTAGTAATAACTGTTGCCGGACAGATGCAGATGCTACAAGAAAGAAAGGTGAAGAAGGATAGGGTGGCGATTGAACAAATATATGAAAATTTTGATGGGAATCCTACAAATGACGATATCTCTCAGGCTGAAATTGATGAATTATATCCTGATTACTCATTTAGTGGTACTGTATACACTGGATTTGTGGAGGTAGCATTACGCTGGTAATATATACACTATAAATTATTGGCTTTATAATCTATAAAGCGCCCCATATCTATAAAATATAATCTCTGGCGAACATAATTATTTAATGTTCGCCTTTTTTTATCTAATAAGTAGGCTCTGACCCCATTTTTACCTGTACAATGTTAAATGTGAATTGTGAGATGTTTGTTGCTGATAATTTGTATGAAATTATGAGTTAGTGTCGCGCGTTATTCTGAGCAAAGCAAAGAATATCGTCTTTAAAAAAACAATAGATTCATCAATCTCTGGCGCTTACTCAGAATAAGAATGCTACCATAATGATAAACAGCCATACAATGATGTATGGCGTTTTTGGATGCGGGCGCATGATAAGACAGCCTGCCGCAGGTTATCAAGGCTCTGACCCCCTGTAGATAGTGTTTTTTCAAAAAAAATCACAAAAAGTATAAAAAATACACCATTTCTTTTTAATTTTTTTCATCTCTGGCGTTATGTATAGTAGGGATTTCAATTATTATAACAACACGGAGGAATACCCATGGCACGGAAATTGCGCCTACAACTGCCCGAGCATACCTACCACATCATGAGCCGCTGTATCGAGTGGCGGGATATGATGCAGGAGGAGTACTTTAAAGCCTGCTTTGTCGACATATTAAACAGAACAAAAGAAAAATATGACTTTAAGTTAGTAGCCTACTGCATCATGGACAATCACATCCATATCGTTATCCACACAACCAGTGGTGGAGCGCCCATAGCACGCATTGTGCAGTATATCAAGGCACGGTTTGCTGAAGTATATAATAAAATAACCGGCAGGACCGGGCCATTCTGGAATGAGCGCTACAAGGATATCATTGTACAGTTTGCTCATGATGCCTTTCATTATCTCTTGTGGTTGCTGTGGTACATAGCGTTCAATCCGGTACGGAAGCGCCGGTGCGATAGTCCTACAAAATATCGCTACAGCAGCATACAATGCTATGTACAGGAGGGTGCTGATGTTGGTGTACCGATAGATCATCATGAGTACTTTCTGCAGCTGGGAGACAGTTTCAGTGAACGAGTGAGACGTTTTTTGCAGTATGAGGAGGCGTACCGTAAGCGTTACTCCATTGCACAATGGGTATAAAAAAAGGGGTCAGAGCATTATACGTTACGAACGTTTTTTTAATGGTATAACAGTTTTATTGAATCAAACGCAACACTGAATCGGAATGTACATGATGAAGCTGTGATGGATTTTTCACATTTCTTGGGATAAGTGCATCGATTGCATCAACCTTATCTTTTATATAGGGGGTATGTGCAACATCCGAAGCCATGATATTTTCAAACTCTACCTGTAATCTGTTAAGATGAGATATGGAATCGGTAATAAGATTTTTTACCTGTTCCTGCTTATGCACTATATACTCATTAGTGGAACTATCACCAAGATATTCTTTTAAAACAGGACTATTGTTATAAAGAGTTGAATTAATAATGGACTGCTTGTTATTCCCACCATTTTTATTATCTTCAATGATAAGCCGTATTCCTTCATCGATAACCTGATATCTGGAAAGTGTAGTTTGAATATCTTTGATCTGATTATGTAAATCATCAAGGCGTGCAAGCACTTTATGCTCAAGGGAAACTTTATCATTGGATACTTTATGTTTGTTACCCGACTTTTGTTCATCAACACTGTTGGTATTTTTTAATTGTTTTGCTGATTGCAGAATAGCATCAATACTTACTTTCATATATCCCTCCCTGATGGCAAACTCCCTTATGGTCATCAGTATTCACTACCTATAATTTTTTGTCAACAGTTAATTTTAATGTGACATAAAAAATCTTACTATAACTATCGGTAATTGAAAAAAAATATAAATTAAAAAAAAATTTTTTTTAAAAATTACCATTCCGGCGTTTTTATATATGGGCGATAGTTACTTTTGAAATAGTTGGAATGTAAATAATAACAACATTATGTTTTACGGAATTCATGATGGTAAGCATCTTGCCATCCATAAAAAATGAAAATTATACAAACCGAACAATGCTCCTCTCGTTTTGCAAAGGACAGGGGGTAAGGTTAATATTTCGATTTTCTGAGGAGGATACTATGGAATCAAAAAATGATTTGCCTATACAACGGTGTATAAAAGGTGAACCACTTGAAGCATTGAGCGATGTTGAGCTTTTAGCAGTACTAATTGGCAGTGGGGTAAAAGGGAAAAATGTTATGGAATGTGCGTTTTATGTCATTGAACAATTTGGAGGGATGAACGGGATATATCATGCAGGGATACGAGAACTGGCACATACAGATGGTATTGGATTTGTGAAAGCAATTCGTATAAAAGCTGCATTCGAGTTAGGGAGGAGGTTAATAGTACCAAAAAATTATGAAGGGTCAATTGACTCACCGCGTATGGTATGGGAATTCATTGTGGGACAGATTGCATGCAATAAGCAGGAGGAATTCTGGGCGCTTATACTGGATAATAAAAACAGATTGCTGAAAAAAACAAGAGTTTCCATAGGTACTATCTCTGAATCAATAGTACATCCTCGGGAAGTCTTCAGAGATGCAATCCGCGAAGCAGCATCATCCATTATCATTGCTCACAATCATCCGTCAGGGTTGCTTAAGCCATCGGTCAATGATATTGAGATTACACGCAGGGTAGCACAGGTTGGTGCTATAGTTGGGATTCAGCTTCTGGATCATGTAATTGTTACCGATAACGATTATCTGAGCTTACGTGAAACTGATGAAAAGTTATTTTTGGCGTAAAGCTATATATAAAGCGGTGCTCAGTAGGCTTTGTTAAAATATAATCACACAGTTACATAGAAAGGATATAGTAAAACAGTTGACAGCAGTTTTAAATATTTATACCATAAATAATGACTTTATTATGGAACAGTCATAGGAGTATTGCCATACATCCCGGAAGAACCAACTATGAAAGCAATCCAGCATGTAGCGTCCGGGATTTTGGTCCTATGAATAAATAATCAGGAGAACATATGAAATACAAAAAACCGGGTACTATTGTGTTGATTGCCATTACCGTAATTTTTATACACGCAACACTTGTTTCTGATACCAGGCATGGTACATGGGTTATCTATAATGTGCCCGCTTCACCACAATCCGAAAAAACAATACCGGTTAAGATTTACTTTCCTAAAAGCTATTCAGATTCAAGCCGTGTTATTATCGCATTTCATGAATATGACGGTTCTATGAATAGCTGGCAGAATAACACCAGCATTGCCTATTATGCCAATCAATACAATATGGTCATTGTGTGCCCACACATGCCACGCTCAGTTTACGAATCATATTATTTTGATCAAACTACGGTTAAATGGAATGAGATGCCGGCGCTTTTGTGGATTGGCCAGTTACTGCTGCCCTATTTAAATAATACTGTTGGCTTAAACATTACAAAGCAAAAACTTGGCGTGTGTGGTTTTTCAATTGGTGCGCGTGGTGCATTGCGCGTGGGTGAGGTGTATCATGACTTTGTTGGCGCTATTGCATGTTTGTCAGGATATTACGATATGCTTTCGCATACAAAAAATCATATGTTTACCGCCGTCTATGGAAAATATAATGACTTTCAACAACGATGGGCACAAACTGATAATGCTATTGATGAAGCAAAAAATCTTGGCGATGTTGCAGTGTTCATTGCACATGGCAATAAAGATTCGCGTGTTCCCATGGAGCAGGCGTTTATGCTGGCGTTAAAGTTGAAACAGCTTCAAAAGGAATATAAAAGTGGCTATAATTTTACATTTGTGGAAAAAAAGTATAAGATGCATGACTGGAATTACTGTCAGTCGGTGCTCCCCACTATGATGGCATTCTTCAATGAAAATTTAAAATAAAAAAATATATGAAAAATTTCAGGGCGATAGTTCCTTTTATCATTGTATTGGTGGCATTGTGTTGCAGTAAGCATGGTGTCCGCAGTGGAGCCATGCTATGCACAATGCATAACGCTCATAATTTTTATAGTAAGGCTGATTTTGCACGATGTATGGGAATAGATGAAAATGCACTTGAGGATTATTTCATTTTTTCTCAATCAGCAAAAGCGTTCAGTGATACTGCATCAACCGAGAGTATGCTAAAATCAACTGTTTGCGATACAATAGTAGATGAGGTAATGCTGCGCATACAGACTATGTTTACCAATAAGCAGTTTGCACGATGGCATTTTACTGAGATGTCATTGCCGGTACAGTTCAGGACATTTATACAGCAGGGAAGTATCCCTGAAATGATGGTTGTTGGATTGGTAAAAAAAGAGGACCTTTCTGCCAGGGCAATTATATATTATTTGCCATTAGAATATAAGATGGACATAATAGGAAGAGAAAAAGAAAACG
>DAOLVF010000017.1:0-3797 GCA_035420565.1 Spirochaetota bacterium
TTTCGATAGCTGATTATAAGGTATCTCATTCACCGGATATATTACGAACAATTTTGGGTTCATGTGTAGGCATATGCCTTTATGATCTGGAAAACAAAGTTGGTGGATTGGCACATATTATGTTGCCTGAAAACAACGATAAGTCAACGAATCCTAAAAAATATGCCGATAGTGCTATAGCTCTTATGATTGATGAAATGGTAAAAAAGGGGGCAAATCCTGAATTGATTGTTGCTAAAATAGTTGGTGGTGCTTCAATGTTTAAAATGCCAGAAAATTCATTTATCGGCTCTATAGGTATAAATAATGTCCTGAAGGTTAAACAAGTATTGGATAAATATCATATCAATATTATTGCCGAGGATGTATTGGGAGATTATGGTAGAACGGTAGATTTTTTTCTTGAAAGTGGTAAATTGAAAATTAAGTCATTAGGACGTGAAGATAAAGAGATGTAGCGAGATTATAGTATGGAAAGTATGACAGGTTATGCATTTATAGAACAAAGTACTGATCAGTTTACATTCTCAATTGAAGTAAAAACATTAAATTCTAAATATCTGGAGGTTTATACAAATATACCTAAGATATTAAAATATGAGGATGATACTATCAATACTATTTTAAAAAAAAGTTTTGAACGTGGAAAAGTTGAATTTAACATTGACATTTACGATTGGGTAGAATCAAGACCTGTCCATATTAATAAACAGATATTGTTGAAATATTATCATGAAGTACAAAAAGCATTATCAAGTTTAAAAATTGCAGCAAGTTTTTCTGTTGATGCTTTATTGCAACTTGATGGTGTTGTTCATAAAGAGCGTTCGATTCTTTCAAAAAAATCAAAGGATGACATATATAACGCATTACAAAAATCAATTAATGCCACTATTAAAATGCGCAAAAAAGAAGGGAAATCTGTTAAAAAAGATCTTGAATCTTCTTTAAAAATAATTGAACATGCATGTATAGATATTCGTAAACAAGCCCATGCTGTTGCTGAGTATCAATTTAGCAGATTAAAAAAATCAATAGAATCATTATTACATAGTAAAATAGATGAAAACAGATTGTATACAGAAATTGCGATTTTAGCAGATAAGCAAGATATTAATGAAGAACTAACACGCATGTATGATCATATAGTAAAGTTTAAAGAAATAATGGCTGGTGAAGGACAGCTTGGCAGACAATTAGACTTCCTGGCACAGGAGATGTTTAGAGAGGTTAATACAATAGGTTCTAAATCAAATAATACTGTTATTGCCCATAAAGTTGTTGAAGTGAAAAATCATATAGATAAAATACGGGAACAATGCAGGAACATAGTTTAAAAGGAATTGAATAATGAAATCAACAACATTAATTAATATAGGATTTGGTAATGCTGTTGTTGCTGAACGTGTTATTGCTGTTATTACTCCTGTATCAGCTTCAGGAAAACGATTGCGTGAAGAGGCAAAAGAAAACAGTATGCTTATTGATGCAACACATGGCAGGAAAACGCGTGCTATAATTATAATGGATAGTAATCATGTGATACTGTCAGCCATGCAACCTGAAACAATAGCAAATAGATTAAATCAAAGCGAAGAAGGATGATGATAGCAATAATTATTTCAGCACCTTCTGGTGCAGGAAAAACAACGCTTATTGAGAAACTTATTATACAGAATCCAATTTATGAGTTTGCTATTTCAACTACAACACGGCCCATACGGTCAAATGAAAAAGAGGGGAAAGATTATTACTATGTAAGTTATGATGAATTTATGAAAATGGTGGATAATAACGAGTTTGTGGAGTGGGCAAAGGTTCATGATAATTATTATGGTACAACCAAAAAAGAGATTGACAGAATAAATGCTAATTCAAAAATACCTATTTTTGATGTAGACGTTCAGGGGGCACGTGCTTTACGTAATAAGTTACAAAAGGTTGTTTCAATATTTATTATTCCACCGTCAATTAAAGAACTTGAAAAACGTTTGCGTCACCGATCAACGGAAACACAGCAACAAATTAAAATAAGATTGACAAATGCTGTGAGTGAATTGCGTGAATATATCAATTATGATTATATTGTTGTAAATGATGATTTACAGAAAGCCTTAGAAGATCTTGGTGCTATTTTAAAGGCAATCATTCTCAGGCGGGAATTTAAGGAAAAAGCAGTTAAAAATTTGCTGGAGGGTGTACATGATTATACCATTAGATAAAATTATAGCGCTGGAAGATAATAAATATATCTTTTCATGTGCTGCAATGAAAGTAGTGGATAAATTAGGTAATATTGAAGGATATCCTGAAACTGACAAAAACTGGAAAGTTGTACCGCATATATTGCATCTCATGCTGAATGGAATCATTAAATATGAATTCAAGGAACAGTTAAGCGATTGAATATTTGAAATAATAATTTTTTATAAGAGTGAAAAAGGTTAACAAAAAGAAAGCAGTTATTCTTGTTGGGCCAACAGCATCGGGTAAATCAGATATATCTCTTTCGATAGCTAACAACCTATTTGAGATAGTTTCGGTAGATTCGGTTCAGGTATATAAATATATGGATGTTGGTACAGGGAAGGTTTCCCCGTACCATCGATCTTTGATAACACATTATTGTATTGATATTGTCAATCCTGATTACTGGTTTACTGCTGGTGATTTCTGTAGAGAAGCGTCAGGGGCAGTTGAAACAATATTGCAACATGGTAAAATTCCGTTGTTTGTGGGTGGAACGGGATTATATATTCATACTTTTTTTTATGGTTTAGCCAAACTTCCCCGCATCGATAGCAAAATAAAAGAGCAATTACATGCTGAGTTGCAACTTAAGGGAATACAGGCTCTTTATAAGGAACTATCGCACCATGATAAAGCCTGGGCTGATAAAATCCATCCCAATGATACACAACGGATTTTACGAGGTTTGGAAGTATTCAGAGCTACAGGATTACCATTATCGCAATTTTTGCAATCTGATCATATGAAAAGCGATCTTGAAATTCTTTTAATTGCAGTTGATATAGAGAGGGATATACTATATAAGCGCATTGAGTGCAGAGTAGATACCATGATTAACAATGGATTGGTAGAAGAAGTAGAAAAATTGCGAGCAATGGGATACACTCAAGATTTAAATTCACAGAAAGCAATAGGGTATATTCAGTTGCACAGGGTTCTGAATAATGAGATATCATTGAGCGATGCAATAGAAGACATAAAACTGCAAACAAAACACTATGCTAAAAGGCAGATTACATGGTTTAAGAGATATAAACCTTTATGGATGCCAGCAAATGATGGTAAAGGAATAAAAAAAATTATCAATGAATGGATATAGTGGTCATTAAAAAATTATTGATATTGTTTTAATATATGGTATGTAATTCTATAAGTTTGCAAAACAATATAAAAAATTTAATAAAAATTTATTAAAAATAAAGAGGTTGCACAATGGGCAAACAAACAAAAAATTTACAGGACACTTTTCTTAATGCAGCACGAAAGGATAAGGTAGAAATCACTATTTATCTTATGAACGGCGTACCCATCAAAGGGAAGGTCATTAGCTTTGACAGCTTTACTATATTGGTTGAGGTCGACAAGAAACAAAATCTGATTTATAAGCATGCTGTTTCAACAATTATGCCATCAAAACCGGTGCAATATAAAGATGAAGAATAGCGTATGAGTAAGTACAAAAAATTGGTAATTGCAGCATTTATAATTGCTGCTGCTGTTTATATTTTTGTAAAGGCGGTTGTTTTTGTTGGAGATGATGTTGTAGC
>DAOLVF010000017.1:3897-28656 GCA_035420565.1 Spirochaetota bacterium
CTGCTGTTTATATTTTTGTAAAGGCGGTTGTTTTTGTTGGAGATGATGTTGTAGCAATTGTAACTGATAAGGAAGATCAGATTATCGGGCTTTTGAAAAAAGGTGCGAATGTAGTACCTCAGGCTTTATTTCATCCGGTAAGAGTAAATTATATTCCTCTTCATGGTAGTTGTAAAGCTGATATTATTGTCCCCATACCGCCACTTGAACAGATAAAAAGTAAAAATTATTCAATAACAATACCCGTATCAATCCAGTATACTTTTGATGCTGATAAGCTTCAACTTGATTTAAAAAGTATGCATTCCAATGCTGAATATGTAAAAGAGATTATTACTATAGCATTGGTTGATGCTGTCAATACTCAGTTCAGGAAATATCTTGTTCCTGTATATAAGTATTTTCCGTTGCAGGCAAATTTTCAGAATGAATTTACTGTTGTAATCAACACTGTAAAAGAGGTATGTGTAAAAAGAGGATTGGTTATTGATGATGTTAAAGTTGGCAATGTTTATCTTCCGGATTATGCAATCTATGCAGAAGGGAAACGTTTTTTACTGGAGGTATTACAACAGGAAAAGGATAATGCTCTGCAGCTTGCCAGATTGCAGCAAAAACTTAATGAAGATGGTTTAGCAAGCAAACAACGTATTGAGCATCTTGAGAAAATATCAGAATTGATTCAAAAAAATAAGGATATTTTGCGCTATATTTATATTGACAAATTAGCTGACAATGTGAAGGTGATAGTGACCTCAGATAAAGAAGCAGGATTTGATATCTTCAATACTGAAGATTCTGGGTCTGTTAAAAAAGATGTCGATAACTTTAAAAAATAGTATATTGATTGCTGGATAATTTTTATTTTTGCAAAAATTGTAGCTATATATAAGTTTTTTTAAAAACGGCAATAATTCTTTTTGGTTTTCCTGAAGTTTTTTATCCTGATAGTGAGTTAGATTTTGTATCATAATGCTGCAGTGATATATTTTTATATAATAAGGAGAGTGAAACAATATGCCCTGTGGTAGGAAGCGAAAGCGAAGAAAAATTGCAAATCACAAACGAAAGAAAAGAAGAAGACTTAATCGTCACAAGAAGAAATTACGATAATGTAAGTTGGAAGGAGATTGGCATACAAATGAGTCAATCTCTTTTCTATTTTAATATATAAAGGCTCTGTAATGAGAAGAAGGATATCATCAAAACCAATAATACTTCCAGAAATAAAGAAAACATACTGGAAAAGACGCCCTTCCGAAATAAGAGGTTATCAAAGGGTTTTTTACTGTAATATGGAAAATGGCGATTATATACGTGTTGATTATAGCTTCAAAGATAAAAGAGTTAGGATTTATCTTGAGGATAGCGAAGAAGGTGGTAATCCTTACTATGCAGTTATTGATAAGGGACGTATTACTGCTGAACGCAATGCTACATCAGGCAGACCGGTACCATTGCAGGAAAAATTGGAAAAACGTTCTGAAATACTTTCAACACTGCCAAATAAAGAGGTATTGCGTCTTATCAATAAACATTATGGTATTGGCGAAACCCCTGAGGAGGTTGCTGCCCGTAAAAAGAAAAGACAGGAAGAATTAGCAAGAACAAAAAAACGATACTTTAAACCTGAAGAAGTTCCATCTTTTGTAAAGAAGGAAACTGCCCTGCCAACAAAACGGTATGTACGTATACGTGATATAGTCGATATTGCAGTTGGCGGTACAATAGTGGGTGTTGTGTATTATGTAAGTATGGATTTTGTGAAAATGGGTATAGCATCAGCAGTATTTGGAATCATCATGGCATTTGTTGATATATTTGTACGAGGTAAAGAAACATTATTATTAAAAACCCTATTATTTTTATTAACAGGGATTATGTTATATATATATGGTTATTTTGTTTTATAAACAACTATTACCTTCTTCGAATATCGAGTAGCCAATACCACAAATTCCGGATACTTTCCAGCAAAGGAGTTTTTGTTTCGGTATTACCAAAGATATAAAGACGTGCAAGCATTTGGCCATATCGAAATGCTATCAAGCCTACAAAAAAGCCAGCTATTACATCAATGACATAGTGATAACGAAGATAAACCGTTGAGATTATCAGCAATACTGTCCAGACTGTGGCAATAATGCTGAATCGTTTATGATATCTCATTGCTAATAGCACAGTTAGTATTGAAACTAGAGTATGACCACTGGGGAAACAATCACGCGTTACACCTTCTAAATATGCCAATCCATGATGTACAAAATTAAACAAAAATAACCCTTCCAGAGGTTTTGTTTGCAGTTGTGCTAAGGTAAACCGTGGGCCTATAGCCGGGAATATATAATACCCAATATATGAAAGGTAAAATCCAAACATAATGGATGATGCTACAATATGAAATTCAACCTTTCTTTCTTTAAGATACAGTAAAAGGCACAGCGTGAAAGGAAGAAAATAAAAACTTGCATAAACGATTTGTAAAAGCTCAGTTACAAAAGGATGCATCACCCTCTCTAATAATAGAGTTGGATGATTGCCAAAAAATAATGAATAGTCAATTTTTATGAGATAGGTATCGATATCATTTGGATTGATGAGAGGAACAAGCATATTGTGTTCCATGAAGATTGCCACTAACAGCGGCAATACATACCAGTCCCTGTAAATGGAAAATAACTTTGAAGTTGCAAACCGTTGTGCAAATACTGTTGCTATAATGAGCAGCATGATTGCTATATTAATTGTAAACGTAACAGGTGCTAATGTAAAATGAGAAAATATAATAATTAATATATTAAGCAGCAATGCCATGGAAAACGTTAAGAGCTCTTCTAAATGTATCCTCTGATCATAATTATACAAAATACTTTGAAGCATATATTGTCTCATCCCTCTCACACTGTTACTCAATAATACTAATCCACTGAGCCATCGTATCTACAAAAAATATATACAATCAAAAAAATAATGGCAATACCGTTTATGAAAAAATTTAGCTATTATATAATAGCTAACATTCAGATATAATCAACTTTTAGAATCGTACGCATGACTTCATGGTAGCATGCAATAATACGCATGGATAGCACCAATCACCGAGATTGAATAAATATTGCTTAATGCTATATAATTCCATACATTTGTCAAGAATTATTATGTAATACTATGGTGTATAAGCATTTATCTCGGCTGCTATAATCTCAGGTTTAAGTAATGTAAATGAGTCATTATGTAACATCTGCAGGTAGTTTATCTCGCTTGTTGCATAGGGTGGAAATGTAGTGCGCGGGCATATACGAATGTGTGGCAAAAAGTCAGCATTATTGGTAACACCATACAGTGCCATGTTGAAATTATCAATTTTTTTAGATGCCATATACTGCAAAATTTTTAGTATATAGGTAATAAAAGTATTGCAATACCTGTAAAAATCTTTCAGGGGGATGTGGTTGTGCAGTATTCCAATAACATCAAACTGTCCCATTGGGGCAAAAGCCACTAACCAGGAACTATCGCCCTCAAGTCCTATTATCCGTTCATTTTGTTCTTTTTCGGTATTGATGTAATCATGAAAAAGATTGGGCTTTATTGTTATGTTCGATAGTATATCGGTATAATAGCTGGAAGGTGTTGAGGATGCAATAATCTGAAAATGAGGATGAACCAGTGAGCTACCGGCAGCCGGCATGTAGTTGCAGTTGATTGACTGATAGGGATACTGCACAGGGTCAATGTCGGACAAAAAATTGGTGGCACAGTGAAATGCATCAGAGAGCATATCGTGCGTAAATTTATCAAGAGCAACATAATGCTGATCGGTGATGGTTACTACAGCATTGTTTTCATCGTATGGAAATGCATTGGGAAAGCAACGAGCATTGCCCCACGAATACTGCTCTTGAAGAGGGGGGGTAAACTTTGGGGTCAGAGCATCAATACATTGTGGGCAGAATGGACATGTTTTCTTTGACTCTTCAATGATATGGGTGTTATCGTTGGATGCAAATTCTTTAAGCGATAGTCCCAGTACACGGCTAACCCTTCCTGTTAACGGACAGTATCTCATTTCATTGACACGTTCTGTTTCTTTAAACTGCTGGAATGGGTCCTTTATGGTAATTTTTTTGATCTCTTTTTTTAGTTGCATTTATTACCTCACTATGTAAGGTTTCTACGATTTATAGTATAGATGAAAGAAAATTGTTTATTTAGTCAATTAATATTTTTTCAGGATATGTAGATGCAATTGCCTTGTTTTTATGACAATGCCATACAACATTGCGGTTTATAAGGGATATGTAATAATAAGGTTTGTTACAGTTTTGCTAAAGGCACATGTATTTTAAAAATCATGGTGTAGTATATTTATAATGGTAGTAATAAAAAAACATGATAGTAGTATCAAGACTATATCATAGTATCCTGTTGCTCAAGTCTATTAAAACTAGAGCACTTTGGTATTAGCAGGAGCAGGTAACTATTGGTAAAAGTACCTGACACACGATATATTTGACGTATTGATAGTATTTATTGTATGGGAAGAACATAGTGTGTAAAGTTAAAATTTTTATTGTAGCGGGAGTACTGTATTATGGAAGACATAAAAAAACGGTATGATGAACTTATAAAGTTGATAAACAAATATAATTACTACTACTATACGCTTGATAAACCATTGGTTGATGATGCAACCTATGATGAGTTAATGAATGAGCTGCTAACGATTGAAAAAAATTATCCTGAAATAACGCGCGATGACTCTCCCTCAAAAAAGGTTGGTGCTACTATACAGACCTCATTTGAGCAGGTGCGTCATGATCCACCAATGTTAAGCCTTGCCAATGCCATGGACGAAGGGGACATCAATGATTTTTATGAACGCTGCTGTAAACTGCTGGGGACATCTACTATTGAATATT
The DNA here is from genome assembly GCA_035420565.1 of Spirochaetota bacterium. Lineage (GTDB taxonomy): Bacteria > Spirochaetota > UBA4802 > UBA4802 > UB4802 > UBA4802. The sequence goes on from DAOLVF010000017.1 coordinate 8,820, forward strand.
GTGCCGAGTTGAAATACGATGGGCTGGCTGTAGAACTGGTGTACAGCAATGGCATCTATGTTCAGGGTTCAACACGTGGCGATGGTGAAGTAGGTGAAGATGTAACAGAAAATATTGCTACGATTAAACGCGTACCTACAAAGTTGCCGGGAGATGCTCCTGATTATTTAAGTGTTCGCGGTGAGGTCATTATGCGTCATGGTGAGTTTGAAAGGTTAAACGAAATCCGAAGACAAAATGGTGAGCAGGAGTTTGCAAATCCGCGAAATGCCGCTGCCGGGTCACTGAGACAGTTAGATCCCAATATTACCGCACAACGTGAATTGGACATAGTACTCTATGGAATTGGGAAAATGGAACCTGCATCTATGATTAATACACAGAGCCAGCTTTATGATTATTTTAAAAAGGTGGGACTGCCTGCGCCTCATTATTATGAGGTTGGTTTGTTGCAGGGTATAAAACAATTTTATAAATACTGGATGGAGAACAGGTATACACTGGACTTTGATATTGATGGAGTTGTTGTAAAGGTTAATGATATAACAGTACGAGAGAAAATGGGAAGCACTTCTAAGGCGCCACGCTGGGCAATAGCATGGAAGTTTCCTGCACGAGAAGCAATAACAGTTTTAAAATCAGTTGATTATCAGGTTGGACGTACAGGATTGATAACGCCGGTAGCAAATTTAGAGCCAATTAATATTGGAGGTGTACTGGTAAAACGTGCAACCTTGCATAATTTTCAGGAGGTTAAACGCCTTGATATAAAGATTGGTGATACGGTCAAGGTAATACGCGCTGGCGATGTTATCCCCAAGGTAGTAGAAGTTATTAAGGATAAACGGAAGGATGTGCGTCCAATAGCGGTACCGGAAACATGTCCTGCATGTAATTCAACATTACAGCATGAAGATATTTATATTCGTTGTGTTAATGCTTCATGTCCCGCAAAAGAGTATGAGACATTGTGCTTTTTTGTTTCAAAGGACGGTATGGATATTGAGTATGTTGGGCCGGAGCTTTTAAAACGTTTGTACGATCAAAAAAAGATTAAAACAATAGCGGATATCTATGCATTAAAACGTGAAGACCTATTGCAGGTAGAACGAATGGGTGAAAAGATAGCTGATAAGATCATTGATTCTATCAATAAAAGAAGGGAAGTAACGCTATCACATTTTTTGCGTGCACTGGGCATTCGCAATGTGGGCGATCATATGGCAAAGGTTATAGCAAAGCATGCAGGATCGTTGCAAAAGCTTATGGTGATGTCACAGGAAGAGCTTATGACAATTCCCGAGGTTGGTCCAGGCGTAGCGCAGAGTGTATATGAATTTTTTCATAATGAAGGTTCATTAACACTTATACGTCAGATGTTTGCAAATGGTGTTACCGTAAAAGATGAAAAGGTTCAGGAAGCATCTGACAACCCTTTTAAAGGAAAAACAGTTGTATTTACCGGTACCATGCAAAATATGACACGAGAGGAAGCTGAGGGGTTAATTGAATCAATGGGAGGAAGGGCATCTGGTTCGGTAAGCAGTAAAACCGATTTTGTCGTTGCAGGGGAAGAGGCTGGATCAAAATTAGATAAAGCAAAAAAATTACAAATACGCATTCTTTCAGAGGATGAATTTATGACGATGATAGGGAAGCATCAATGAACATAGTGAAACGATTGGCTATCTTTTTGTATGATAATTACTATTTGTTGTCAGTATTATTAATGTATTGTTCGTTTACTACATCATTAAATGTGCATCTGCCTTTGCTTTCAGTTTTTGCATGGGTATCATTGGTGCCACTGTTTTGTTTTGTCGGTAATAAACCGCTGAAACAGGTGTATATACTTTCATTTGTCACTGGCATTCTGGGTTTTGGAGCTGTGTATTACTGGATAGGTGATTTTGGACAGGCGCTTCCGTTTGGAAAACCTATCATTGTTGCATTGGTTATTCCGTGTATCTCAGTATTTTTTGCTACAAAGATATTTGTTGCTGAATATCTATCGCGAAAATCAAATGTACCAAAGATGCTCATCTATCCATCAGTATGGATAGCTATAGATTGGGTACAGACAGTAGGAACTATGGCTTTCCCATGGAATTTCTGGGGATATACGCAATATCCATTCACAAACTTTATTCAGATCGCATCGATAGTCGGAATATACGGCATAACCTTTATTATCATTGCAGCCAATAGTAGTATAAGTGAATATATCACTGCAAGGATAATGAACAATAACTATCGCCAACCATTATGGGCATGTGCGATAATATGTGTGATAGTAATTTTTGCAACAGCCTATGGATGGGTACGGTTGCATAACCATCCACCTTCAAAGAATTCAACATTGCGTGTAGCCATGATACAATCGTGTTTCTCGCCGTGGGAAAACTGGATTGAGAATAGGTACAGGTATCTGCATATTTTAAAACAGCTGACTCAGCAGGCAATGCAGCATAATCCCAATCTTATTGTGTGGTCCGAGTCGGCAACACTTGAAAATATTTCGTATGGCTATTATAATGGCAACCTTAACCGTTTTGGAGAGGAGGTGCTATCGCTTGCTGCAGGCTACAGGGTAGCACTTTTAACCGGTGAGATTGGCGTTGTTGAAGATTTTGTTAACCGTCGTTATTACCCGCAAAACAGCATGGTGCTTATAAATAGTAATGGCGAAGTTGTAGATACTTATGCAAAAATGTATCTGGTGCCTTTTGGAGAGTATTTTCCGTATGGTGAACTTTTCCCGTTTGTTAATACAATAATTGATGCATTTGGCGGTTCAAATTTTATGCCTGGTGAAAAGATGGTTGTCTTATCAGTTAATGGGTTAAAATGTGCGCCATTAATATGTTATGAAAATATTTTTCATACACTGTGCAGGAAGTATGCAAAAGCGGGGATTGATTTTTATGTCAATATAACAAATTTGCTATGGACCAATAATCCTGTGGGGCCCATGCAGCATTTTTACTTTTCAACTTTCAGGGCTATAGAAAATGGCGTGTGGTTTGTAAGTGCTGGCAATTCTGGTTTTACTGCGCTCATTGATCCATACGGGCGCATTACAGCTTCAATACCGTTAATGGAAAAAACTTATTGTATTGGGGATATTGATACCAGTACCAATACTGTCACAGTATACAGGCGTGCTGGCGATAGTTTGTTATATACTGCATTTCTATTTCTGGGAATACTATCAGTCATGATTGTCTTTCGAACCTATACCGAAAAAAGAATGGTGAGCTGATGCGGATAATTTATTGTACTGATGTTCACGGTGCTTTTGAACGCGTTCGTGAATTGTTATACGAGACAATTGCTGATGTCTATATTATATCAGGTGATCTGGTTGATATCCCATTTTATAATATGGATAGCGCTATTCGTTATTATGAGCTGCAACTTTATTTTAATACCATGCGAAAAAAAATGGGGCGCGATGATATTACAGTAGAAGATTTTGTTGATGAGCTTATGGATATGCCCCATATTACTGAAGAAGTTGCGGAGTTAGGAGCTAAATATCAGCAGTATACCATTCGTGCTCGAAGGGTCATGCAGCAAAAATACAAGGTGCTTGCCAATATTTTTAGTTTTAAACCTCAGGTCCATATATTTGCCCTTCCGGGTAATTATGATATGGATTTAAAGTATACATCACTTCATGACAGGGATTTGCATCTACACTGGTATCAGGTGGATGAAGCTGTTATTGCCGGTTATGGAGGTGCTGATACCTTTACTGCCGGTATACCACAAAAATATGTTGTACCCTATAAAGCTGGAATTGGAATTGATGATCGCAAAAATGAGATGTATAATTTTTTCAAAGCGGTGCGCCCTACTATCATCGCTACTCATCAGCCTGCTCACGGTGTGCTAGATTGGCTTGCACCTGTTGGTCCTACCGGCTCACCGGCATTAAGAACATATTGTGATAACAATCCTGTAATACTTTGTTTAACCGGACATATTCATGGCTCATGGGGTATGCAGGAGGTTGAAAATACGCTATATCTTAATCCATCACCGCTGGGTGATATTACAACAGTCCATCATGATGTGCTTGAGGGAGGTTTTTTTTATCAGATTGAATTACAGGATTATACAGTAGCTCATGTGCTCTATAGAAAGATATATAATGAACGTGTGTATGATTTAGCGGAATATGCTAAAAAAAATGGGAAATGGGTGGAGACTGTCATTGATGATATTCGTTTCAGTGCAAAAAAGAAATTATTGAATGTTGATATGAATGTGCAGCAATATTCGCATATACCTGAGATAGAGCTGTTTAAAGAAATTAAAAATTTTTTCAGGATGTTCCAGACTGAGGAATCAGAACTGCGTATGGAAAAATTGGAGGAAATAGTAAAGCGAGTTGAACCAGCCATAGAGGATATTGCAATGGATGTACTGGGCTCAGTTAATGTTGGTTTGTCGCAGCCCAGTTCGGATATTGATATGGTGCTCTATTTGCGCTGTGATTTTGAATGTCCTGATCATTTATTGACCTGTGATTGTTGTAAAAATGCTGCACTGTTAATTGGAAATGCATTACAGGAAGAATATAAATTTGAGGTGCTTGATTGTATAAACTTAAATGAGGTGGAGAAGGATATCAAAGATAAAAATTATGAATCAGAAACATTGCAACGTTTTGTAGCATACCGTTCTATCTGCCGCCCTATCAATTACAGGGTGATAGCACCTCTTGAGGATATGTTAAATGCTGACATCGAATTTAGAAAAGAAGTTGAAGGGAGCATTAGATCATATTTCAGGATATTTGTAACAACTTCACAACATGTTCGTTCATTTAAAAAATATGAAAGTAGATTGAAGAGTGTGGGAATACGCCTCCCTGATTCAATACGCAGAAAGATTTTACAGTATCTTCAGAGCGATGAGGATAAGGAAATATAATGTTAATTAATCAAAACTTTTTTTATATTTATAAAACTCAAAGCTTTTATGAATGCGAATCATTGGGTAGGTAGTGCTGATATACTGTTCAACATCTGGAGCACAGCTATAACAAACTAAAAATGGAATAATTTCACCGTGTAGCTGGTCATGTAATCGTGAAATCATTTTATTAAAATTATCTGCATCTTTTTTAACCTAATTGAGCTTTACTTTCACCAATTAAATATACATTTGTGCCATTTTTGGTACCTTTAGCATAGATGTTAATCTCGTCATAGCGCCCATCAGGGTAGGTAACATATCGTCTATCGACAGTGGTAATAGCAATTCCATATTCTTTTAAAGCATAATCATGAATATATTTCATAATGGTATCTTCAAGTCCGTAGCCTACTGTATTGGTAAGATCACCCAAAAGTTTTCGTGTAACCTTATGTTCTTCAACAAGCTGTTTTAATTCTAGCTGAGTTTGTGTTAATGCCTGTGTTAATACATCCATGTGCTGTTCAGTACGTTTTTGAGCTTCAGCGAGCTCTTCCATACGCTGTGTTAATGAATCGATGCGTTGTTCAGTGCGTTTTTCAGCTTCAGCGAGCTCTTTCATGACTCTTTGTAAAGCTCTGAAATCAGAACATGTTACATAAAGCTCTTTCAAACGTTCCTCGATAAGATTAATAATCTCTCCTTTTAATTGAGGAGGTAATTTGGATGATGGAGCTGTTGCCATAATATTCCTCATTGCTTTTGCGCATTATATATTACTATACACAAATATAGATATACCATGATTTTGTTTCAACTAAAATTTGTAGTAAATTGTAAAATTTTAACGCAACTACTATGGTGATCTATTATTTTAGTTGTTTTAATTAACAGTTACAATTATTATTATAAGCGGGGTTTTAATAATTATATTTCTGATATTTTGTTGTGGGCATAAATATTTGACAAAAGTTCTATTATTTTTTTTCAATAATGGAAACATGATTTTTCAATGTGCCATACAATAGTTAATTATGATACATTTTAATCATATGTGGAGCCATATATGAGTGATAGCCATAAAAAGCAAAAAACATCAAAACACGATGGAACATCTAATAGAAAGAAAAAACAAATATCATCCACCGTTTCAGGACGTGATTTACAACAATTAGATTTCTACAACATCATAGCTCAAAAAAGTGCAGATATTTTTACCATTTTTGATATGGATTTTAATATTATTTTTGTAAGCCCATCCATTGAAAAAATTTTAGGATTTACGCCCCAGGAGCATAAAAAACGAAAATTAGATCAGATTTTAACGCCCGATTCACTGCAGTCAGCATTCAATGTTTATGCAGAAGAGATGGAAAAAGAAAAGGCTGGCAATGTAGATCCCGACCGAAACAGAATTATGGAGTTAGAGCATTATTGTAAAGATGGATCAACCAGATGGTTAGAGGTAAATTTATCAATGATACGGGATGCTCAGCTAAAGCCTTTAGGAATATTGGCTGTTTCCCGTGATGTTTCTGAGTTGAAAGACATTACTAACCAATTAAAAGAAAGTGAAAAACAATATCGTATACTGGTTGAAACTGCAAAAGAAGGGATATGGAGGATAGATAGTAATAATGTAACTACCTACGTCAATGCAGCGATGGCGGATATGCTGGGATATGCCCAAAAGGAGATGATAGGCAGGCCTATTTTTGATTTTATGTTTGAGGATGATATCCCTGTATTGAAAGAACGGATTGAAACAAGAAGAGTAATAGGAATTGCTGATGTATATGAGGACAGGAGGAAACGAAAAGATGGCAGTGAGCTGTGGTGTATAGTTTCAGGGCAGCCAATAATGGATGAAAAAGGAAAATATATTGGCTCATTTGCAATGTATACAGATATCACCGACAGAAAAAAAGCTGAAGAAAAAATTGCAGAATACAGCACGATGATGGAAAATGTTATAGAAGCTACTCAAACTGGCACATGGCAATGGAATCTACAAACTGGAGCCCTTATAATTAATGAAATGTGGGCTCATCTGCTGGGGTACACTCTTGAGGAACTATCGCCAATTTCTATAAAAACCTGGGAGATGCTAACACACCCTGATGATGTAAAAAAAGCATATGAAGATCTGGTAAACCATTATACAGGTGAAAAACCATACTATGAATGTGAAATCAGGATGAAGCATAAACAGGGACACTGGGTGTGGATACTGACGAAGGGAGAGGTGATAGAGTGGACGCCTGATAGGCAACCGTTGATGATATATGGCACGCATACCGACATTACCCATTTTAAAGAAACAGAACAGGCTTTAAAAGAATCCCGGCAATTATTGAATAATGTTATTAATACAATTCCGGTACGTGTATTCTGGAAAGATAGAAATTTACGATTTTTGGGATGTAATAAACATTTTGCCGTTGATGCAGGATTTGAAAAGACAGAGGACATCATAGGAAAAACGGACTATGATATGGGGTGGCGCAGTGAAGCAGAACTATACCGCATGGATGATAAGGAGGTAATAGAAACGGGCATACCAAAAATTGGATATGAGGAGTCACAAACAGCGCCTGATGGTAGCAACTTGTGGATTAGAACCAGTAAAATACCATTGCGCCTTGGGGATGAGATCATAGGGGTACTGGGTACCTATGAAGATATAACAGCAAAAAAATTGGCAGATGAAAAGTTAAAAGAGAGCGAGGAACGCTACAGGTCAATAACTGAAACTACACACGATATTATAGTTTTGCATGATATGAATGGGATAATACAATATGTTAACCAGACAGGTATAAATATTGGTGGCTATGGTTATGACGAGATAGTTGGTAAAAATATACTTAAATTTATTCCTAAAAAATACCATCAATCTATTGTTACATTACATCAGGAGCGCATAAATGGATATATGGGACTTCATCAATATGAGACTGAAATTATTAATAAATTAAAGAAAAAAATCCCTGTTGAGGTTGCATCATCTCCAATTGTAAAGAATGGTAAAACGGTTGCAATTCTTATAGTTGCACATGATTTAACACAGCGTAAGATGGCAGAGGAACTGCTTGTAAAGAATAAGGAGCGATTGGAATCGATTATTGCTGTGTTACAGAAAGAAGCAAAAACAGAGGAAGAACTATTTTATCATGTTCTCAATGAAGCTATTAAATTGACGGACAGCACAATTGGATACGCTATGGAATATAATGAAGAAGAAAAAAGATGTTTTATTAAAGCATGGTCAGATGTGGTAATGAATCAATGTGCTATTCAAGACAAGCCGGTAATATATAATGTAGAAGGTGCCGGCATATGGGTAGAAACAATTAAGCAGGCTCGTCCGGTTGTTATTAATAATTACAACGATTATCATCCAGCCAAGAGGGGCTATCCTGAGGGGCATGTGGATATACAACGCTTTTTAGGTATACCTGTTTTTAAAGATAACAGGATTGTTGCAACAGTTGGTGTTGCCAATAAAGAAACAGATTATACTGAGATTGATATATTGCAGATTACCATGTTAATGGACAGTGCCTGGCAAAAGATTGAGAAGATAAAATCTGAGCAGGCACTTGCAGAAAGTGAGGAAAAGTTCAGAAGTTTGGCAAATTCAACTCCTACTGCAATACTTTTATATCAGGATAATAAATGGATTTATGCAAATCCTGCCGCTGTAAATATTGCAGGATATAGCGCAGAGGAATTTTTAAATATGAATTTTTGGGATATAGTGCATCCTGATGATAAACAAATAGTGAGGGAGCGGGGTACTAAAAGACAAACAAATGTAGATACTGTGGATAGCTATGAGTTTAGAATAATAGCAAAGGATGGCAGGATAAAATGGGTGTATTTAAGTGGAGTAAGTGTTATCTACAAGGGGCGTCCTGCAGGGATGATTTCTATTCTTGATATTACCGATCGTAAAATGGCTGAAGAGTCACTTATAGAAGAAAAGGAAAAGTTAAGGATTACTTTGCAAAGCATTGGTGATGGTGTTATAGCAACAGATACTAATGGCAGGATTGCTGTTATAAATGAAACAGCGCAGCAATTAACAGGTTATTCACAGGAAGAAGCTCAAGGTAAACCGCTCTCTGAAATTTTTGTTATTGTTCATGAACTATCGAGCAAACCTCTTGACAATCCCGTTGAAAAGGTATTGCAAACACAACAGATTTACGAGCTGTCAAACCATACGATGCTTATAGCGAAAGATGGAACAAGACGCATTATAGCCGATAGTGCTGCGCCAATCAAAGATGCAATGGGTAGAATACTGGGTGTTGTTTTAGTATTTAGAGATATGAGCGAAAAAATACGGCTTATAGAAGCCGTGCAGCGTACACAGCGTTTAGAATCACTGGGACAATTAGCTGCCGGCCTTGCCCATGATTTTAACAATATATTAGAAGGAGTAATGGGGTATATTGGTTTAGCTTCTACCTATATAAAAGATAACAATATCTCTGAGTTATTAGGGGAGGCGTTGAAATCAGTCCAAAGGGCTAAAGGACTTACCGGGCAGTTATTAACCTTTGCCAAAGGTGGTACACCAATTAAAAAAACTCAATCGGTTATTCCTTTGTTAAAGGATACAGTCAAATTTGCTCTAAGTGGTTCAAATGTAAAAGCAGAATTTAATTGTGATGAAGATTTATGGAATGCAGAATTTGATTATAATCAGATAGCTCAGGTGATTGAAAATATTGTCATCAATGCTGTGCATGCCATGCCAATGGGTGGAACAATTACTGTTGGTGCACATAATATAACATTTGCACTGAATGAGCATCCACTGCTACCTGCCGGCAAATATATTAAGATTGCAATTGCAGATAAGGGTATTGGAATACCTAAAGACATACTATCAAAAATATTTGATCCTTTTTTTACAACAAAAAGCAAAGGACATGGATTGGGATTGGCTACAGGCTATTCAATAATAGCACGCCATAATGGCACTATAGAGGTTGATTCCATACCGGGGCAGGGCACAACTTTTTATATTTATCTACCTGCTACACAACAAAAGGTTGAAATGGAAGAAAAAAATAAAACGTATGAAAAGAAATTAACGGGAGGGAAGATACTTGTCCTTGATGATGATGCAATGATGCAAAAATTGATGATAAGCTTTCTGGAACATTTAGGCTTTGAAGCAATGGCAGTTGAGGATGGGCAAAGTGCAGTTAATTTGTTTCTTCATGAAAAAGAAAAAGGAACTCCATTCAATGCCTTAATTTTTGACCTTACTGTGAAAGGGGGTATGGGTGGAACAGAGGCAATACAGCTTATACGGCAGCATGATACTGGTGTGCCTGCTTTTGTTATGAGTGGCTATCATGATGACCAGGTGTTGGCTAACCCTGAGGAGTATGGTTTTAATAATGGATTAAGCAAACCGTTTACTATTGAAGAATTACAACATCTACTTGCAAAGTACTTTTAATTTATATTTTTTTGCTAAACACTGATAATGATATTCTCTTGATTTTTGCGATATTAAAACAGGTATCTGTTATTGTATTTTAAGCATATATGCATGACTCATGCATATTTTAAGGTAGCAATGGGTTGATAATGATGTCATATGTGATAGTTATTGTAAATAATGTGTTAGTATAAAAGCAGCACAATTTGCAGAGAAATTTGAAAGTTCCTTGCGTATGCATTTATAAGATAATTTATGATGAAAGTCTATACAAACTAAGTAGTAATTGTGTTGCAACATATCCCGTAACTGTAATTATGATTGATGATTGCCAATGAATTTACAATGAAATAGCATGTACAGGATGTAAACTGTGTGATGAACATCAGGGGAATTGATCATTACTGTTATTATTGCAGGGTAAAGCTTTTAAACACCCTATTAAAATATTTTTCATAGTTGTAAAAGCTTTTTTCAGGAGCACTGCATTCAATGATGTAGGTATACTCCTTTTGCTGTATCATTCGCACCCTGTGAAGAGAATATGTTTTGTTGCGATATGTTGAAATGATTATTCCGCCGTCTTCTAATTTATCTTTAATAACGAAGTGTGCGTTGGGATCGGTATCCCATATCTTCCAGGACATATAGTGCAGAATATCATCCGGAGGGTTTTTTAGCTTTATTATTTTAATATAGATATATTGAGAATGAGCGCATATAAATTCCAGCGCATCCTGTTTCATCATTTCGGATCTGTCCCATGCGGGCAAATCAACAGAAAAACCAGAAGGGCTTTGATATGGTGCTACGCAGATATCAGCAAATGTCTGAGTATATAGTAAAAGTATTGAAATATAAAAAAAATTAATAATCAACATTGTTTTTGTTATAGATTTTTTCATATAAATTCATATCTTCAAAATTGTGTTATATTAAAAGCACCCACGATAATACTCAATTAAAAAATAAATCATAGATTAGATCAATTATTTTTTGCAACATATTTTTATAAAAAATATTTTTTAAAAAACAAGTATTCAGTATTGTATACATCTGGATACTACATCAAATAAAGATTAGCTTTACCACTCCTGATTAAAAAGTAGTGATATATTCATAAAATATTTATAAGCAATTAACTGTTATTTTATATACAATGATTTGTTTATTATATGAAGAATCATTAAAGTAATAGCTGAAATGACAATGTACAGGGTTTTATCCTGAGCGGGAAATGTCATGCTGAGCGATAGCGAAGAATCTCGCCGTTTTGTGAACGAATAGATTCTTCGGGACTGCGTCCCTCAGAATGACATGGAAACAATGCCCCCTCGCCTTACCATGGGGAGGGGCAGGGTTGCGGTGAATAATGCTATTGATAGAGGTGTCCATACTTATTAGTATTCATTATAATGATAATGATAATATAATTTCCAGGAGGATATTAGTTCATGAATAATAATAGTCAAGTTGTTTCATGTCAACCAATTGTTCATAAGATCGAAGAATTAAGTTGTACACAGTTTACTATAGGTATGCTGATAAGTTCAAATTATTATGTTTTTACTGATACAAAGGTTGGAATATTAGCAGATGAGTTATCAAGAAATGATAAAATTTATGCTGTTGCTGTAGTTGATAAAAATAAAAAATCGTATGGAGTAATAATACGTAAAGATCTTTTTGATATTTTAGGAACCCGTTTTGGCAGAGAATTAAATTATAATAAAACTGCTGATGAAGTAATGCAAAAGGTAAAACAGTTTAATTATAATATGCATATTTTTGAGTGCGCAAAAGCTATTGAAAAAGATTTATTAACAGGTGTTCAGGATCATTATCTTCTTGAAGATGAAAATGATTGTTTTAAAGGCATATTTTCAACCAGGGATATGTTAATATTTTTATCAAAGTTAAACCAGCAGGACATTGAACAGGCAAAAAGAATTATAGAGCGGATATTAAAAAAAGATTATTATGTTCATACTAAAAGATTAACTATTGGGATAAAAAATGTAATGGCGCAGGGTGTTGGTGGCGATTTCTATATAGTAATACCATTTAAAAAAAGTAATCAACACATTATTGTGGTATGTGATGTTTCAGGGAAGGGAATTGCTGCTTCTATGATTACAACATTACTCAATGGTATGATGTCCATATATGATTTTGAAACACATGATTTAGAAACATTTCTTATTCATCTTAATAATTATATTTTTACAAATTTTGAAGGAGAAAAATTTGTAACTTCTGCTTTCATGCATGTTGATGAAGATAAAGAATTATTAACTCTCTATGATTTTGGACATTCGCTGACGTATTTATATCGTAACGATACTATCTTTAAACTTTCATTAAAAGAAATAAATTTTCCCATGGGTATACAAAAAATAAATACATTAAATTTTGGGAAGACAAAACTTAATTCTGGTGATACAATATTAACAATCACTGATGGATGTATTGAACAGCGCAATAAAGAATGTGCTGCTTATGGTGTTCAAGGAATTACCCAATTTATGAAAGAAAATTATAATGGAGATGTCCAGAAGTTTTTGGATCTTATGGTATTTGATATTAATAATTTTCGTGATACCTATCCTCAGCAGGATGACATGACAATTGCATGCATAAAATATGAGTAAAACAATGCTCTATTGTTAATTGCTTTGTATACTATACACTTCAAGAGGCTTATCAATTCCTTTAACATTTAACGCTATTCCTTCATTAACAGGAATCTGCGGCATTATATTTTTTACATCTTCACTAATGAGTATACCATCTGAATTGCATAACTGCTGCAAGCGAAATGCGATATTAACTATTTTACCAATTGCAGTAAATGATAACCGTTCTGGAGGTCCAAAACTACCTACTGTTGTCATGCCACAATGGATGCCAATTCTCAGATGCAGTATATTATTGTTTATTTTAATTTTCCATTTATCATTGAGCATTTTAAATATTGTTTGCATTTCAACTGCCATTGTCATAGCATTTTCAATTTGTATTGATGCTGGCATAGAATTGGGTGCTCCAAATAATATCATAATTCCATCGCCTAAAAATTTATCCACAGTCCCATTGTATTTATGAGCAACCACAGTCATTTCAGATAGGTAATCATTCAGTATTTCAGCAACAATTTCTGGTTCGATTGCATCTGTTAATTTTGTAAATCCCTCTATATCAGTAAAACACACAGTGATAAATTTTTTCTGGATGGGAACAACCTCCTGTTTTTCCTGACGCAGGATTAATTGAACCAATTGTATGGGAAGGTAAGATGAAAGCTGTTTGCCAATGTTAAATATAAACTTTTTCTCTAACTTAGTAATATACAGAATAGCTATAACCAGCGATAATGTAACAATACTTATTAATGATATCGAAACAATGGATAAAATAAAATATTTTTTCTTTGTTTTCATCGCGATTTCATAATTAATATTGTTAATCTCAGAGATAATAGTGTTTAACGATTCTATTGCAATTATGTCTTTGCCTTTAATTATTGAATATACATCATCAACAGTAGCTGACTTATCCTTATATTGAAACAACTCATCAATTAATAATTCTGTTAAGTCTTTATGATATTTCTGTATATCATTCATTTTATTGTGTATGTTTGGAAAGTCTTTCAAAAGAAGTTTTAGATTAAAAAGTTGGTTCTGAACAATTGTATATTGATATGAAAATTTATGAAAATATGTCTGGTATTGCAATGGGTCTTTCTCCAGTAAAATATAGTGCAACATGCTAAATTGCTTTTCAAATTCTATTTGTGTTGACAAAGCTAATGAGGTTAATGTATTGATTTTTTCAATCTCTTGATGGGAGCTATTAAGAAAATATATATTCATAAAACCGCTTATCGAAATCAGTAGTGCCAGTACTATGCCAATAATGATAATCCAGATAGGTATGTGTGTGATTGAGACAGGTAAAGCTAATGAAGTATTATCTGATAATGATTTTTTCTGGAATAAGTTTACTATTTTATTCATACGTTGCTATAAATCTCCAATCTTTTGTAGTATAGTTGCCTCAAAAGGATAGCAATTAATTCGTAAATCTGCAAAATGCTCAAAGCGGCTACGATGCGTAGAAAACAAAACTTTCCATTGCGCTTCATAGTGATGATGGATGTGCGTTGCATGATCGTTAAAATTTAATAGTATACAAAGCGTTTCAGAAGCCGCTTTTCGTATATATGCAATAACCCCATTTTTCCCTTTTATCAGTGGTTCCCATGAACCATGGGTAAGGGCATGATGCTTTTTGCGCAACCTGATCAAATCTTTATAATAATTTAAAAGTGAATAACGGTCTTTTAATTGATGTTTTACATTAATTGTGCGATAGTTACTATCAATGGGGAGCCAGCACATAGTATGACTAAAGCCAGCATTAGCTTCATCTGACCATTGCATTGGTGTACGTGCACAATCCCTCCCTTTATACATTGGCCAGAATCTTTTACCAGCGGGATCTACAATTTTACGTAACGGGATTGAAGTGTTTTTCATTCCTATCTCTTCCCCATAATAAATAAATGGAGTCCCCCATAAGGTTAACAGTAATAGCGCCATTAAACGTTTAATCGAATCATTGTCTTCCTGACCAAATTTATCAGCGTAGCGCTGCTGATCATGGTTTGACAATACATTGCATGGCCAGCAATGTTCTGGAATATGATTATACCAGTTTTTAATGCATCGGTATATTTTATGTGAATCAAAAGGTTGATATAACAATGAAAAATCAAATGCCAGGTGCAAACCTTTCCCTTTACACAAATAACTGGCCGAAAGCGCGGGATTCCCAGGCGGATAGCTGAATACTTCGCCAACCGTCATACGATTGTCATATTTATCAATTAATTTCCTGATTTCTTGAACTAAAATGTAACTCTCCAGCCTGTTTTTATTATATTTTTCTATTTGATCATTAAACGGATTAAAGGAAAATGGATTGTTACGCAGATTCTTATCCTTATAGCAATAGTTGATAACATCAAATCTAAATCCATCAACACCCAGATCCAGCCAATACTGCATCATATCAAACATTGCATGTTTTACCTGCTGATTGTGCCAGTTTAAATCAGGTTGTTCTTTTAAAAATGAATGAAGATAATATTGCCCGCGCATTTCATTTTTTTCCCATGCACTGGAAAGATAGGCAGATTTCCAGTTATTGGGAGGTTTGCCGTTAAAACCATCATGCCATATATACCAATCGTTTTTCATGTTGTATCGTGAGGATGATGATTCTACAAACCATGGATGCAGTTGTGAAGTATGGTTTAAAACCATGTCCATGATAATATGAATATTGTTGCTATGAGCTATCGCCAATAATTCTTTGAAATCTTTTAATGTACCAAAAATTGGATCAATAGAATAATAATCACTTACATCATAACCGCAATCATACATAGGGGATGTATTAATGGGAGATAGCCATATAGCATCAATGCCAAGATCTATCAAATAATCAAACTTTTTAATTATGCCAGGTAAATCACCTATGCCATCATCATTTGCATCATAAAAACTTCGGGGATATATCTGGTATATAACACCATGTTTCCACCATACATAATGGAGAGGATGTTTATTATGCTGCTGAATTGAGGTCATTGACAAATTGTTTCATTATGGTATCAGGTTTAAATTCATATGCCCTCAACAGCGATTGATTGCGGAATAGATTTAGCAACAGAGGATTGCTTATAAGTTCTATTATCTTTTGGGCCATTTCGGTTTCATTTTTTACCAGATAACCATTCAGCCCATTGTTAATAATATCTTTGGGTCCCTTGTTGTTGTATGCAATAACTGGCAATCCGCATGATAATGCCTCCAGTACAACACAGCCAAAAGTATCAAAGCGGGAGGGCAGTACAAGAATATCTGCTGCTGAATATACTTCAGGTAACAAGGTATGATCAACCCAGCCCAGGAAGATGGCATCAGGCAATAATGTTTTCAATTGGGTTTCTTTTGGTCCAATTCCTGCAAAAGCAATTTTTGTTTCAGGATGTTTTTGTTTTACTAAATTCATTATTTCCGGTATATCCATAACGCCTTTTTCCTCGGATAATCGTCCTGAAAATAGTATTACCGGCGTGGTGCTGGATACTCCAAATACTTCTTCCTTATTGGTTTTGTGAGGTTTAAAAATTTCTTCAACCCAGTGAGATGTTAAAAATACTTTTGAGGAGTTAAACCCCATATCCTTACCGGTTAACCATTTTTTATGCTCGTTGTTCAATACAAATATACCGTCAAATGCTTTATAGAATGTACGCAAAATTCTTCTGAAATTGTCTAAGTTATCATTTTTTAGTTTTAAGGTTTTCTCGGCAAACATCATCCAGTCAGTATGTAAATAAAAATATGCTGGAACAGAATAAGCATACTTTAACCATAATGCTGCCAACCCCATAGGACCTTCAGTTGAAACAATAATTTTATTGTATTCACCTTCTTTAAAAATTTTATGAATCTGCAATATATCAGGTATTCGCAACGGTTGCTGTTGATAAAATGGAATGGTGTATTCTTTAAGTGGTTTTATGATGATTAGATGCTCATCTGATTGTAATGTATCACTTACTGTTATAATATCAATTGGCAGATCATTGCGCTTTATTTCCTTATGCATCAACTGCAGAACATTAGCAACTCCATTGGGGTCATTAAATGTATCGGTTAACCATAGTGTACGTTCAGGGTGCTTTAATGTATTATGTATTTGTGCAAATTCATAGAGCAGTGGTCTTGCTTTGTACATAACCCTGGCACTGGTAAAAAATGCTGATGCAATAACCGCAGAACCCAGAAAGGGGAATGACAGCTCATCAAAAATCTTTGGAAGGTTTAGTTCAGGAATACCATTACTATCTGCTCCTTTTGAAGGAGCAATATATTTTCTGAAATGAGTTGGTATTTCAATATTTTGAAAATATGATTCAAATTCATTTGTAGCGGAACCTGTATCGTTCAAAAATTTATGTATATACTTATGTGCTCGTTTCATCAATAGTTGAGCAAGCTCATTATATATAGCATATATTGAATCATTATAAAAAATTATGTCTTCTTTTTTACGGGTTTTAGTATAACGTGATAATGTATACGCTATATCAAATACCTTTTTATAGTCTTTATTAACATAAAAACGCTTTGATTTTGAAAATGTTTTACCGGTCAATGATTGATGAAAAAGCTCTAAAAAATGGAGCGTTGTTTTGTGTCGCTTTAATTCCTGAAATGAATTGACTATTGTTAAAGCCGCTAATTTATCAATGGTTTCACCTTTGTGCAATAGAATATGGGCCAAACCAGGATCTTTCATCTTCATTCCAATCTGGCAAAAATAGTCTATAAATGATATTGCCATTTTTTCACTATCGTTATGTGTTCCAAATGGTGCCATGGTACCGCTTTTTATAGCCTCAAGCGCTAACGATGATCGTTTTTCATGGTGTAATCTGTTCATTAAATGAGGAATATGTAGATATGTTCCGGTGAGACCGGTAAAAATCCCCATATGACTATCAGAACCGCCTGAAAAATATTTTTTATACGGTTGAGTGCAATATCTGTCTGGTTTTATTCCAAATCTTTTTGAAAGCTGTTCAATTTTTTCTGGTGTCAATGATTCAATCCATTGCTTTACAAGCATATTCTGCCAGCTATCTCTTTGACCGTTAATAACTTCAAATCGTTGGAACAAAAGTGCCATCTTGTCAAAGAAATCCATTGGGGGGATG
The DNA here is from genome assembly GCA_035420565.1 of Spirochaetota bacterium. Lineage (GTDB taxonomy): Bacteria > Spirochaetota > UBA4802 > UBA4802 > UB4802 > UBA4802. The sequence goes on from DAOLVF010000017.1 coordinate 27,005, forward strand.
CCTCTGGATTTATAATGATACAGCGGATGAGCCCATATAGTGGGTATGTCATTTTGTGATGTATAATCCAGAAATTTATAGATGTCATTTCGATATTTATTAAGTTTTATCTCCTGTTCGGATGTAAATCCATAGGTAAGAACATGGATGCCAACACCATAGTCCGGAACACTACAGCTAAATTCTGCACCAACTACTATATCAAACCCTTTATCTAGAAGTTCAAAGCATGAGCGCGCATTGTTATGATTGGTCACCGTAAAGGTATCACAGCCGTGATTTTTAAGAGTAGCAATCAGCTCATCAGTTGATAGCCATGTTTCAGGGATACCTAAAATTCTTCCAAGCAATTCATCAGGAACATTGCTGTTGTAATCATGACAGTGAAGGTCTATAGTTAAAATCTCGTCTTGCGGAAATCTTACTTTTTGTTCATTGACAAAACTATTAATAAGTGAATTAATGTGTTCATCAAATGTATTTTTTATTTTCATAACTCCTCTTCAGTATTAATTGCATAAATCTAATTATAAAATTGGCTCTTCATGGTAAATATTTTATGAACTTATGATGAGTTTTTTATAAATATGACCTGAAACGAGGACGTCATCCTGAGCGATAGTGAAGAATCGCAACGTTTTATGAAAGAATAGATGTTTCGGGACTGCGTCCCTCGTAATGACAATGATACAATAATGTTATTTTCAGGAAAAAAGCTGATTGTTTTTTGCAGGCTACAATAAAATGTTTGATTATATTATATTCTGTTGCAATTATAGCGATAATTATACAGGGAACTATCGTACCTATTATTTTTTTATTGTATATTTTGTACTATTGGAAAATAGTATATGTCATTATTATAAATGTTGAGAGAATATAATGCGACCAAAAATAATCATAATTTTAATTATTTTACTGCTATTTTTGATAATCGTTGTACAAAATGTTCAGCCAGTAATATTTTCATTGTTTCATTGGGAAGTAACGCTTCCACTTATTGTTATGCTGTTTGTAACATTTGTTTGCGGTATCATAATAGGGATGGCAATTAGTTCAATTTCATGGCATAAAAAAAAGGCAAAAAATAATTAAAGGTACAACCATGGACACCGGTGTTATATTGACTATAGTAGCGTTGCTTAGTTTTATAGTTTTGTTCTATATATTTATGAAACAGTTGATGAAGATGGTTGTGCTACTGCTCACCATGTTTATTATATTTGCAGGGTATCTTTATGTCAAAAATGGTTCATTGCCTAAAAGCTTACAGGGGTATCTTGATGAAGGGAAGATTGGTATTGAACAGTTGCAACACACCTATAAAAAGCTAACAGAGTAATTGTACATACATCACATATTTGCCTTGACTTAAGAATCATACAGTATAAAAAAAATTGCAATGAAGCCATGCTATACCGATTGATTATGGTAGCAGCATAATTTTCAAAGATTTAACGAAACATGAAATATTGCATTGTACTATGAGAAGTCATAAAAAGGTAATTAAAAAAAATAATAAATTTTTAACTTGAAAAAAATTGTAAATAAACTACTATAGAATAAAAGGTACAGTTAACCATTAAACAAGGAATCGTTTATGAAAACCCAGACAAAAGAAAGTGTTGCACCCTCCATGCAGATAGTGTGTT
>DAOLVF010000018.1:0-6366 GCA_035420565.1 Spirochaetota bacterium
GCTATAAAGTCTTTGTATTTAACATTGAGTTAATGCATTTGTAACGTAATTGAAACAATTGGGAAATTGGAATATTTTTGTTTTTTACTTGACAATTATGTCACATTGTGTACATAAGTGGTAAAAAGTGGGGATTGGTGTTCTGGAGTAGAAAGAAGGGGGAAAGTATAGAAATTTATGTTTATGGGTGAATATAGCCCAGCGCTTGATGAAAAATGCCGTATTGCAATACCCATGAAGTTACGAAAAGCGTTTGGCGAGGAAAACATCATTCAAAAGCTTATTATCACGCATGGTTTTGATAAGTGTGTTATGGCGTTCAGGGAAGAGGACTGGAAGGAATTTGTGGAAACAAAGCTTGTCCCCCTTTCACAGGCTGATCCCATGAACAGAATGCGTATTCGTTTTTTGTTAGGTGGTGCAACCGAATGTGAGCTTGACAAACAGGGAAGGATATTAATACCAAACTATCTGCTGGAATATGCACAGATAAACAGGGAAGTTGTTATTCTGGGATTGTATAATCGTATTGAGATATGGAGTGCTGAAGTTTACAAAAACTATAAACCTGATGGCAATGCACTTAATCAGTTTGCTCATGATCTGGGGTTTTGATAAACTAATGATGATTAATGTGACATAATATGGAATACCAGTACTATCATACACCTGTTATGCAGAAAGAAGTGTTGAGCTTTCTTGCTCAAATACAGGATATAGAATCGGCAACTATTGTTGATTGTACGGTTGGCGAGGGTGGGCATTCAGAATTGATACTAAAGCAATGGGGTGGCGTTACGCTATACGGATTTGAAAGGGATAAAGAAATTTTTGCGATAGCTCATAAACGATTGCAATCCTATGAAAAGGTTATATTGATAAATGATAATTTCAGGAATCTCAGGATTCACTTTAACAATATGCAAAATTCCATATCAGCTTTTTTATATGATTTTGGTGTCTCATCATACCATTTTGATGGCACTGACCGTGGCTTTGCTTTTAAGAGTAATCAGAAGCTTGATATGCGTCTGGATAGTAAAGTTCATGTATCTGCGTATGATGTTGTTAACAGTTTTACTGAAAATGAATTGACAGAAATATTTACAAAGTATGGTGAAGAACGCTGGGCACGACGTATAGCTAAAAGGATTATCTATAAGCGCAGTGAGCAACCAATTGAAACAACCGGACAACTTGCGGATATTGTTGTGCAGGCTATTCCAAAACAATACAGGGTAAAAAACATTCATCCGGCTACACGCGTTTTTCAGGCTTTACGAATATATGTAAACGATGAGTTATCAGCTATTGGTGAATCATTAAAAGACGCTATAACATTTTTAAAACCCGGTGGCATGATTATTGCACTATCATTCCATTCATTGGAAGACAGGATTGTAAAAGATAGATTTAGACGATGGGCAAAAGGTTGTCGTTGTGATAACGATGGGTTGCAATGTCAATGCAATAGCGGTCCGCTTGTTACTGTATTGACAAAAAAACCGTTGCAACCAGAAGAATCTGAATTGGAAAAAAATCCGCGTTCACGAAGCGCAAAATTACGTGTGTGCAGGAAGCTTTAATTATCATGAACCCATCCGAGCAGAAAAGTATATTGCAATATAGCACCATTGTTATAGGTGTCATATGTTTTATTGTGGCATTTATTTATCAAAATATTGAATATATGCGCCTAAAGATGCAGTATGATGCAATAGTTAATGAATATAAAACTGTTGTTGAGGAGTATGATCGTCAAAAGTATATATTACAAAAAGCTGTGTCAATGAAAAATCTTGATGCCTTTGCACAGTTACATGGATTGGTGCCAGTTAGTAAGGAAAATGTAGTGATAGTTGAAAGTAATGTTAAAAACACTATGCGGGAACAGAGATAATGGAGATAAAGATATACAATTCATTTGATTTATATACGTTACTTGATTCGATTGATGTTAGCATCATTAAAGGTGATGATGATATTCGTATCAGTTCAGTTGAATATGATTCGCGCAGGGTTGAAAAAGAATCGATATTTGTTGCGATAGAAGGGTTTGAAACTGACGGACATAAGTTTATTAAAGACGCGCTGGAAAACAAAGCATCATGCATTGTGCTTAATGAAAACAGACTGGATGAATTTTCCTTTTTACTTGATCGTAATGATCTGGCAGTAGTTACCGCAAAGGATACCCGCAAGGCTCTTTCGCAGATATCTGCGCGTTTTTATGGGGAGCCTTCTCTGCAGGCAGTGGTAATAGGTGTAACCGGTACCAATGGTAAAACAACTACAACATACATGCTGGAGTCTATTTTATCTAAGGCAGGATTTCATTGCGGTGTGATAGGTACTATTAACTATCGCTGGAAGGATAAAAAAATCAATGCATTACACACCACGCCCGAATCAAAAGACCTTCACGAGATGATGTCAATAATGGTGCTGGATGGAGTGGATTGTATTATCATGGAGGTTTCATCTCATGCGCTTTCATTGTTGCGTGTTGATGATATTCATTTTGATTGTGCTCTATTTACCAATTTAACCCGTGACCATCTTGATTATCATATAACATTTAATGATTATTTCATGGCAAAGGTTCGATTATTTGAAATTTTAAATAAAAGTTGTAAACAAAAAAAAGCAGCGTTTATTAATATTGATGACAATTACGGAAAACAGATCCTGAACTGGCGGCAGCGATTTAACTATCCTCTCTTTTCGTATGGGATTCAGAACAACGCTGACTATCATTGTATTGAGTCGTCCATTCAGACATCCATAAGGGGTACGCGGTTTGCCACCGATGTGCCTTTTGCAAAACAATTTGAGATGCGTCTTGCCGGGAAATTTAACGTTTACAATGCTCTTGCTGCTATTGGTGTTGCACATTTTTTAAACATACCTGCGGGCAGGATAGTAACCGGTATTGGTTTGGTTGCAAGTGTTCCAGGCAGATTTGATATAGTATTATCACCAGAAGGTTTTGCAGTGATAGTGGATTATGCACATACCAACGATGCGCTGGAAAAATTATTACTGGGCGTTCGCTCATTAAATCCACAGCGTGTTATTACTGTTTTTGGTTGCGGTGGCAACAGGGATAAAACAAAGCGGCCTATTATGGGTAAGGTAAGCGAGGAGCATTCGGACTGGATTATAGTGACCAGTGATAATCCAAGAAAAGAAAATCCTGAGGATATTATCAACAATATAACTGCTGGCATGAAATCAAAAAAGTATCAGATTATTGTAAACCGTGAGGAGGCAATTAAGCAGGCAATAGCTATGGCTGAAAGTGGTGATGCTATCGTAATTGCAGGCAAGGGGCATGAGGATTATCAGATTATTGGAACAAAAAAAATACACTTTGATGATAAAGAGGTAGCGCTAAAATATATCAATGAAAGGAATGCAAAGTGATAGTGCAGTTTGAAACATCTTCAGTAACTATCGCCAGAGCTATAGGTGCAAAGCACTATGGTGTTGATATGGCTGTTAAATACATCACAACGGATTCACGGCTTTTAGACGATAAAAGTTTGTTTGTTCCGATAGCTGGTCAGAAATTTGACGGGCACGATTTTATTGAAGAGGTGTGTAAAACCGGGAAATGCTCTTCGGTTTTGACACACAAACACAATGGTGTTGCGATTGCTGATAGGTATGGTGTCAGCGCCATTGTTTGTGATGATACTCTGCACGCATATATGGATATTGCTCGATGGCACCGAAAAAATTTTGATATTCCAGCTATTGGTATTACGGGAACCAATGGGAAGACAACAACAAAAGAGATGATTGCTAACGTTTTAGAATCGCAGGGCAGGGTACTGAAAACAGAAAAAAATTATAACAACGAGATTGGTGTGCCGTATACACTGTTGCATCTAAACAAAGAGCATGCATTTGCAGTGATAGAGATGGGAATGAATCATATAGGTGAGATACACCGATTATCACTGGCTGCTGCACCAGATATTGCAGTAATCACCAACATTGGAGAAGGTCATCTTGAATTTGTAGGATCAACCCTGAATGTTGCACATGCAAAAGCAGAGATTTTGGATGGAATGAATCAGGGTACATGTATCATCAATAATGAAACAAAGCATAAGGATATTGTCATTAATAAAGCTAACGACAAAAAGATTAACGTTATAACATTTGGGCTTACCGGTGATATACGCCCTGCAACCTTTGCTGTTTATGCCGATAAAACCGTGATACAGTATGATGGTATTGATTTTAGTGTTTATGCGTATGGATTCCATAATGTTTATGCCATACTGGCAGCCATTGCAGTTGCAAAGGTATTGGGAATACCGCTGAAACATGTAAAAGAATCCCTTGAATGTTTTAAGCCAGTGTCGATGCGAAGTGCTCTACACAATGGTCGCTGTACAATTATTGATGACAGTTACAATGCAAATCCGCTTTCTATGGAATATGCGTTTGCCAGTGCATCAATGGTATTTCCCGATAAACGTAAGATTGCTGTTCTTTCAGATATGAAAGAGCTGGGCAATGTTTCAAAAGATCTGCACTATGAAATTGGCGCTAAATTAGCACACAGTGGATTTGCGTACCTTTTTATATGGGGCAACGATGCAAGGTTTTACGCTGATGGTGCCATTGCAGCAGGTTTTGAGCGTTCACAGGTTTGTATATATGACGATAAAGAAGAGCTAATAAACGCTTTGAAACAGTTTATTCAATCTGATGATGTGGTTCTTGTTAAAGGATCCCGTTCAATGAAGATGGAAGAAGTAGTACAAGCATTAGAATAATGAGGTATCTATGTTTTACCATTTTATTTTACCATTACATGAATATCTTTCATTTTTACGGTTGTTTCAGTATATTACCTTCCGTTCGGCATATGCGGCATTAACATCGCTTGTCATTGTGTTGCTGTTTGGTGGAGTGGTTATACGCTGGCTAACCTACCTGCGCTTTAAAGAAGAGATCAGAACATTAGGTCCCCAGTCACATCAAAAAAAAGCAGGTACACCCACCATGGGTGGTGTGCTTATTTTAGGTTCAGTTCTTATCTCGGTGTTATTATGGGGAAATTTTAATAATCTGTATGTAGTACTTCTGGTAGTTGTTACGGTTTTGGCGGGAGCACTGGGCTTTGCTGATGATTATATTAAATCTATTTTGAAAAAAAAGGATGGTATCCCTGCACGGTTAAAATTTTTTATGCAATGTGTTATTGCCTGTGTGGTTGTTGTTGTGATCTATCTTTTTCCGTCAAACAGTAAAGAGGCAACCACGCTGTATGTTCCATTCATTAATAAAGCAATTATTGATTTATCATGGTGGTGGATTATCTTTGCTATTCTGGTCATTGTAGGTAGCTCCAATGCGGTAAACCTGACCGATGGGCTGGATGGTCTTGCCATAGGTACTGTTACCATAGTTGTTGGTGTTTTAGCCGTAATGTCGTATGTAACAGGGCATCAGCCTATTGCACAGTATTTGCGCATACCGTATATTCCACAGGCAGCAGAGCTTACTGTTTTTTTATCTGCGCTGGGTGGTGCCGGACTGGGTTTTTTGTGGTTTAATTCCAATCCCGCATCAGTTTTTATGGGTGATACTGGATCGCTGGCACTTGGCGGGATAATAGGTACTGTTGCCATTATGATTAAAAAGGAGATATTTCTTTTTATTGTGGGCGGCATTTTTGTTATTGAGGCACTATCGGTCATCATTCAGGTTGGTTCGTACAAACTAAGGAAAAAACGCGTATTCAAAATGGCGCCTATTCATCATCACTTTGAGTTATCGGGTGTTCCAGAGCAGAAGGTGGTTGTTCGTATGTGGATAGTTGGCATTATTTTAGCAATACTGGGTTTGAGTTCATTAAAGATATTATAACTATAGGATAGTTATCGTAATGAAGACACAGCACATATTGGTTGTTGGTTTGGGTTATAGAACAGGGCTTGCATCAGCCAATTTTCTTGTTAATAAAGGATTTGAAGTTACCGTGTGTGATATCAAATCTTCTGAGGAACTATCGCCCATAATACAAAAACTTGATACACGAGTAAAGGTGATTGCCGGCAATCAGCACCCATCATTGCTGGACAATGGATTTGATGAGATAGTATTGAGTCCCGGAGTTCCACAGTCCATTCCCCTGATTCAGGAGGCATATAGAAGAGCTATTCCCGTAATATCCGAGATAGAATTAGCATACCGCTATTGTAAAGCTGCCATAGTAGGGGTTACCGGTACCGATGGGAAATCAACGGTAACCATGTTGATTGCTCATTGTCTTACGCAGCTGGGCTTTGACGCTCATCCGGGAGGTAATATTGGCATACCGTTTATTTCGCTTGTCGATTCATT
>DAOLVF010000018.1:6466-18043 GCA_035420565.1 Spirochaetota bacterium
CTCAGTGCGAAAGGTGATACAATACTTCTTTCTCCAGCCTGCGCCTCGTTTGATATGTATAAAAATTATGAACAAAGAGGGAATCACTTTATTGAAATTTATTCTAAATTGGTGCGAGGAGAACTGGCGTGGATGTAAAGGCGGTGATAGACACTCGCAGAAAAGGCGAGCCAGAAATAGCACTGTTTATTGTGTCGTTTATTCTTATTGGCATAGGGATTGCAATGAGTTACAGCGCCAGTGCAATTTTTGCTGAACGGGTGTTTGGTGATTCGTTATATTTTTTAAAACGGCAGCTTGTATGGTGTTGTCTGGGATTTTTTATAATGATGATAGTACAGCATATTGATTACAGATATTACCAGCATTACACCCGTATAATGCTGTTGTTTACCATGATTGCGCTTATTCTGGTATTAATACCCGGCGTAGGTATTACCGTTAAAGGTTCATCTCGCTGGCTGGGATATGGTCCTTTGCAATTCCAGCCAGCGGAATTAGTGAAATTATTTGTTGTTATATATTTTGCAAAAGTATTTTCATATGACAATCATCGGGAAATTAATGTTTTACAGCTTTTGTTGCCATTGCTGGTAGTGGGTATTTTCTTTTTGCTTATTATGTTGCAGCCTGATTTTGGAACAGCTATTAATCTGGCCATCATTTCGGTAGTGTTACTTTTTGTTTCCGGTTTTCCATTGATATATATGATAGGTCTGGCATTATTGAGTGTGCCAATGTTTTATCTGTTAATATATCAGGTTGAGTATAGACGTCAGCGCATTTTAGCTTTTTTTGATCCATGGTCGGATAGGTTTGGTAAGGGATATCATATTATCCAATCATTTATTGCATTTAAATTAGGAGGTATGTTAGGTGCGGGATTGGGTTCGGGAACTCAGAAGATTAAGCGATTACCGGAACCACATACCGACTTTATATATGCAGTCATTGCCGAAGAAGCAGGTTTATTGGGAACATTCAGCATTCTTATTCTTTATTTACTTTTTTTCTATTTTGGTGTAAAAATTGCACTGAAAGCACCGGATGAATATGGGAGACTATTGGCAATGGGGTTAACACTTCTTATAACGGTTCAGGCATTTCTCAATATCAGCGTTGTCATTGGGCTGCTTCCAACAACTGGCATACCGCTTCCGTTTATAAGTTATGGCGGTTCTTCGTTATTGGTTAATATGATGGCAACAGGAATATTGTTGAACATTTCAAAATATCGCGAGGTTGTTCCAAGGGATATTAAATTTGATAAAGAGGTGCTGGTATGAAAACACCAGTATTGATAAGTGGTGGCGGGACAGGCGGGCATATAATGCCGGGGATAGCGTTGTATGAAGAGTTGAAAAGCAAAGGATATGAGGTATTCCTGCTGGTTGGTACCGGTGATGTGAAATTTTCATCCCTGAATAGTGTGGAAAATATCCAGGTGTATAATGCGCCAACAATGTGGAAAAATATTGTTAATTTTCCAGTGTTTACAATACGTTTTATTTCGGCAATGCTATGGACAATGAAGTTTATAGCAAAAAATAATATAGCAGCAGTTATTGGTATGGGAGGATATGTTTCAGCACCATCGCTTGTTGCAGCAATGATAAAGAAGATACCTATATATCTATGTGAACAAAATGTAGTGCCCGGTATGGTAACCAATTTTTTTGCAAAGCGTGCAAGAGCAATATTTACTACATTTGAAGCCACTACAACATATTTTGATGTGGAATCAACTGGTAAAATTGTACATGCTGGCAACCCCATACGGAAACAGGTGTTAACACCTGTAGAAAAAGATGCAGCCTTAAAACGTTTTAATATGATCCACTGTAAAAAGGTAATATTGGTGATAGGGGGCAGTCAGGGTGCATTGAAGCTTAATGAACTTACATATGATATGCTTGTTAGCTATCCGGATAGATTTGCAGATGTAGGTATTATATGGAGTACCGGTACATATTCATACCAGCAGTTTAAAGAAAAGCTGCATACCATAAAGCATGCATCAATTTATCTTGCACCATATATTACTGATGTTGAAAATTCATATGCAGCATGTGATATTGCTATTAGCCGTGCCGGAGCAGGTGTCATGATGGAGCTTGCAGCATGGGGTATTCCTTCAATTTTGATTCCATATCCTTTTGCAGCAAAGGATCATCAGAAAAAAAATGCACAGGAGTTTGTGAAAGCAGGTGCTGCAGAAATGATCAATAACAGTGACGCAACTGCACAAGTAGTTGCCACGCTATTGTTTGATTTACTTGATAATGAAACGTTATTACGGAAAATGAGTGCTAAAGCAAAGTCCATTGCAAAGCATAATGCGGCAGAAATTATTATTAATTATATTATTAAAGATTCTGATTTGAAAAAATAGGAGCGAGTAGTAGTGTTTAGAAAATCCAAAAAAATGCATTTTATTGGCATTGGTGGCATCGGGATGTCAGGTATTGCCGAGATTTTAATCAATTTGGGTTATGATGTGTCAGGTTCAGATTTGAGGGAATCAGAGCAAACCAAACGGTTGCGCCAATTGGGTGCAACCATTTACATTGGCCATTATCCATCAAACATAAAGGATTACCATGTGGTTGTAACATCAAGCGCTATTAGTAAAAATAATCCTGAAATAATAGAGGCAAAGAAAAGAAAAATACCGGTAATACACAGGTCAGAAATGCTTGCTGAATTGGTGAGATTAAAACATGGAATAGGTGTTGCAGGTACACATGGGAAAACAACCACCTCATCCATGTTAGCCTATATTTTATATCATGGAGGATTAAATCCTACTGCCGTTGTTGGTGGCAAGGTTTTAAATTTTGGCAGCAATGCAAGAATAGGTGAAGGGCAATATTTTGTTTTTGAGGCGGATGAATCGGACGGGTCATTTCTAAAGCTTTTACCTACTATTGGGATTGTAACCAATATCGATGCAGATCATCTGGATCATTATAAATATTTTGAGGGCATTAAAGAAGCATTCATTACGTACATGAATAATATCCCGTTTTATGGATATTCAGTAGTTTGCATGGATGATCCGGTTGTAGCTGAGGTATTGCCCAGGATTGAGCGTCCCTATGTTACCTATGGATTTAATCCCGGAGCTAATTTTAAAGCTACCAATATTAAGTTGTTGAATGGATCAACAAGGTATTCCTGTTATTATAATGATAAATTATTAGGGGAGATAGTTCTTAATTTATTAGGGAAGCATAATATTATTAATTCACTGGCTGTTGTGGCTGTTGCTCTTGAATTGGGATTAACGTTTGGTGTTATAGCTGAAGCTATAGCTCAGTTTCAAGGTGTTGGAAGACGTCTGGAAAAGATTGGTGAAACAAATGGGATTATCGTTGTCGATGATTATGGCCATCACCCAACGGAGATACGGGCTACCCTGGATGCGTTAAAACAATTAGGAAAAAGGGTAATAGTGGTGTTTCAGCCACATCGGTATACACGAACTCAATATTTATATGATGAATTTGGTCAGGCTTTTACAATGGCCGATGAGCTTTTTTTAACTGAAATCTATCCTGCTGGTGAAGAGCCCATTGAAGGAGTAAGCAGCAATTTAATACAACAATCTGTTAAAAAGCATGAAGGCAGGGATGTTGTTGTGATACCTCATCTTGATCAGGTTCCGGACTACATATGTTCAATAGTCAAGGAAGGTGATGTCATAGTAACATTAGGAGCAGGAGATATCTATAAAGTTGGACATACCATACTTTCAATGTTAGATAAAAAGGGTGTGGTACAGTGAAAAGTAAATTATACACTGCCAGTATGATTGTTAGCCTTTTACTATTTCCCTTATATGGTTATGCATCGGTAGAAGCAATTAGCACTGTTAAGCTTTACGGATTAAAATATGTAACAAAGTTTGAAATATTAAATAATGCCGTGATTAGCAAAGATGATAGGTTTTTTGTTGATATGAAGAAGCTGAATAATTCATTACAAAACAATCCTATGATAGAGTCGTATACTGTGGATATAAACAATAACATTTTAACTGTTAAAGTAAAAGAAAAGGATATCCTTGCTATTGTGCTTATTGAAAAAGGCAATGATACTATACCAATAGAGGTCGATAGTCATCTAAAAATAATTTCAACCTATAGAGTTCATGCATACGACAGGCCGATAATAAAAATAACACAGGATGAGGTTTATCATAATAAACTATCGCCAAGAATTATAAAAATTCTTATGATTATGAATAAACTTAAGAATGTTCAGGGACAGGCTATAGGTAGAATATCCGTTATTGATTGTATTAATCCATTTGTCTCGTATGTTTCAATTCATGGTTTACAAACACGGTATATATGGGATGAAACATATGAAGGGATTTCACTAATGTATTCGGTTCCTGGATTGCTTGATAGTAAATCTCATTGTCCCGGCAATGGCGTGGTTACACAAAAAAGGATAGTGGTGTGGTAAAACTATGAAAGAAGATACCATTATGGAAAACATGGTAGTAGGGCTGGATATAGGCACAACAAAAACATGTGCAGTCATTGGTTTTTTAAATGAGAACAAACAGATTGAGGTTGTAGGTGTTGGAGTGGCGCCTTCAAAAGGGTTAAAAAGCGGGGTGATAGTTAATATTGATAATACTGTTGCATCAATTATTAAGGCAATAGATGATGCAGAGCTGATGGGAGGCTGTGAGGTTAATTCGGTATTTGTGGGGATAACCGGACAACATATAAAAGGAGAAAATTCAAGAGGTGTGGTTGCAGTTGCTAACCGTAACAGAACCATAACACCTGTTGAGATGAAACGGGTTATTGAGGCAGCACAGGCAATTGTTATCCCCATGGACAGGGAAATTATCCATGTGTTGTCGAAAGAGTTTTCTGTTGATGACCAAACAGGTATTAAAGATCCCATAGGTATGAGCGGGGTACGGTTAGAGGCAGAAGTCCATATTATAACAGGTTCTACAACAAGCATTCAGAATTTAGTTAAGTCAGTTAATAAAGCAGGTTTTGTGTGCAATGATATAGTGTTTTCACCGTTAGCTTCAGCCGAGTCTACATTGAGTAGAGATGAAAAAGATTTAGGAGTAGCTCTGGTAGATATTGGGGGTGGCACAACCGATATAATGGTTTTTATAGAAGGTGGGGTGGCATATTCAGCAGTATTGGGGATTGGAGGCATCCATGTAACCAACGATATATCAATAGGTTTACGTACTCCCATTGATTCTGCCGAGGTTATTAAGAAGAAATATGGATGTGCGGTTGTTGATCTGGTTGATGCATCTGAAACAATTGAGGTTCCATCAGTTGGCGGGAGAGCTCCACGCCGATTGTTTAGACATGAACTGGCACAGATTATTGAACCCAGAGTAATAGAAATAATGGAGATGATTGATAACGAATTGGCTAAAAGCGGCAAAAAGGAAATATTGGCTGCAGGTGTTGTCTTGACCGGCGGAGGCAGCATGATTGAAGGAACTGTGGATGCAGCCGAAAGAGTATTGAATATGCCTGTCAGGGTTGGCTTACCGGAGAACATCGTTGGTCTTAAAGATGTTGTATCAACCCCGATGTATGCAAATGGAGTTGGATTGTTGCGATATGGCGCTAAAATGGGGCAATTACGGCAAACCAGAAAAACGCCTGGAGGATTAAAAAGTCTTAAGGATAAATTGCGTCAAATTTTTAATGATTATCTTTAATATGAGCATTACAGTAATTTTTTTATAAATTTTTTTAAAGAATAATGCGACATAATGTAAAAGGAGGCAATAATGTTTAAATTTGATGAAGAACCACAGATGAATACTATTATTAAAGTAGTTGGAGTTGGAGGAGCCGGCAACAATGCAGTCAACAGAATGATAGCAACAGGTTTAGAAGGAGTTGATTATATTGTTGTTAATACTGACTCGCAACAGCTTAAAGCATCATTGGCTCAGACAAAAATTCAGATTGGAACAAAGTTAACAAGAGGTTTAGGTGCAGGTGCGGACCCATCAATAGGCAGGGAAGCAGCATTGGAAGACAGGGATAAGCTGGAAAAAGCTCTGAAGGGAGCTGATATGGTGTTCATTACTGCCGGGATGGGTGGTGGGACGGGAACAGGTGCTGCACCTATAGTTGCAGAGGTGGCTAAAGAAAGTGGAGCGCTTGTTGTTGGAGTTGTCACCAAACCATTCAGGGCTGAAGGCAGGAGAAGAATGCAACATGCTGAGGAAGGCATCAGAGATCTTAAGGAAAAAGTTGATACCATCATTGTAATACCTAACGATCTGTTATTGAAGATAATTGATCGTAATACACCGATGGATCATGCGTTTAAATTAGCAGATGATATTTTACGCCAGGGTGTGCAGGGTATTGCTGATATAATCATGGTAACCGGACTGGTCAATGTAGATTTTGCTGATGTGCGTACTGTAATGAAAGAAACAGGTGATGCAATAATGGGTGTTGGTATTGGAGTAGGAGAAAATAGAGCAATAGAGGCAACACAGATGGCAATTAACAGTCCATTGCTTGAAGAATCAGGTATTGAAGGTGCAAAAGCAGTATTGCTCAACATTGTTGGTGGCAGTGATATGTCATTACATGAGGTAAACGAGATAACAGAAATTATTAACAAACAGGTTGATCCTGATGCAAACATAATTTTTGGAGCAACTATCGACCCTGCTTTAGATGATAAGATACGGGTAACGGTGATAGCAACTGGTTTTGACCGTAAACTCAATATGCTGAACAGACCTAATGAGCTGGATAGAGCAACGGGGACGCCATTGACAGTGATTGAAGGGAAAAATCATAAGGAACGGATTGAAAAAAAGGTTCCTGCTCAGATGAAGTCATTTACACTGGATTATGAAAAACGAAGGGTTAAAGATTACTCGCATGAGGATCTTGATATACCGGCGTTTTTACGAAGAAATGCAGAATAAAAGTAAGAAACTATCGCATATCTTCGATAATTTTTAATGAGCTTGATGTTTGTATTGAGGATGATGACTCAAAAAGCAATATGATCTCAGTACGTTTATTTTTCTGAATAACAAAATAAAATTCAGATGCTAATTTTCGCACAAGATCAATGCCGCGTCCTGTCTCAGAAATTTTATCGGTTATATCTTCGCCTGTTTTAGCTGCATGCAAAATAAGCTGTTCCTGTTCAATGGCTTTATGGATGCTTTCCAGTATTTTTCCTTTTGATAGCGTCCCCTGATAATCCGTGACTGCGATACCATATGTGGAGGCATTATGACAAAATGAAATATCAACGTATTGCCCTTCTTTCAGTTCAATAGGAAGTCGCATTTCTTTTTCATGTGTATATCCATGTGAATGGTAAACAGCATTTATAATCATTTCATTTAGTATTAAACTTAGAACTACTTTATTTTTAATGGTAAATCCCCATGATTCAATGGTTGCAAGTATAGTATCAACTCCCGATTGAATTTGTTTTGAAGCGTTAATGCGGATGGAATTAGTTTCAATTATATTATGAATATAATTTGACAATCCAAATACATTGTTCCGTGATATTATTTTATCGACCAGTTGCACAAATTCAGTTTTATTCACCGGAATTTTTAAAACATTTCCTATTCCCTGTCTGAATATTTCATCAAAAAAAATATCTATATTGCTTTCGGTTATCATTATAGCAGGTATATAGGTATAATGATTTTGGAGATAGTTATAAAGATCAAAAGCATTATCGCCAGGCAAAGCAACCTGTGAAATAACCAGATCAATGTCGTGCATATTTAATAGTGAAATAGCGTCAAATGCACAATCAGCAAAAAGCACCGAATAGTATGACGAAAAATAATCTTTTAGTATGTTTTTGTAATCGGTATGATCTACTATTAATATTGTGTTCATGATGATAACATTCCCCTAATGGTGCATTGAATAATATGTAACAAACTATGCATAATATTTCAATTATTATTTTAACGTATGATCATCTCTAAAAATGTTTTTTAACTATAAACAATATGATGCAACATCATTATAATACTTGTACCCATGAAGAACTTTCAAAAATCTAATTATGATGGTTTCCCGTATGATTCACAAAGTTTTTAATATTATATTCTATTTAAATCAAGAAATGTAATTTTTTTTAACAAGAGCTAAAAAGCATATTATCATAGCATTGAAGCAAAACATGGGAATATCATGTAAAGCACTTTATAATGAAGATACAATGGGCTAAATAATGACTGTAACCATGTATAATTTTGAAAAAATGAATTTATGGTGAATAATTTTAATAAAATCATTGACAAGCTTTCTAAATATAAGCTATAATTGTTTCAAAGTGTTATTCATTGGATTATTTGGTCAAAATTTGTGAGGTGAAAGATGAAAAAAATAATGATGTTAACATTATGTATTGTTTTCTCACTGGCAATAATTTCAGATAGCAGTATTGCTCAGGATACCGTAAAAAAAGGTACAAAAGAATATATTGCTGATCTTTCAAGCAATGATGAAGCAGTAGTAGTGGCTGCAGAGGAGTGGATAGCTGATAATAAGGAAAAATCTGCATTATCAAGGTTGCAGGAATTATTGCGAAGTGATAATCGAGTAAAGGTGCGTTTATATGCTGCAATTGCCTTGGGCGAGATTGCCGATGAGTCTGCTGCAGAAAGTTTAAATAATGCTCTACTTAATGATCCAAGTGCTGATGTACGGTATACTGCACTGCTGGGGATTGCACGGATAGGTTCAAAAGATTCATATGATGCCATACAGAAAGCCCGTGAAAGTGAGCAGGATCCTTTTATCAAAGATTTAATTCAAAAAATGGAAGATAAATTAAAAGGTAAATGATATCGTAGCGTCTAAAAATCTATTTAGACGGTAATGCTGTACATAAGTTTGTTGGTATACAGTAAGCAATAGATTAACAGCCCACGGGTTAGACCGTGGGCTGATTATTACATGAATTATTACATGAAGATGTAATTTTTAATTAATTTTCAAAGGAATGTTACCGTGGAACAACAGGTAAAATATGTAGTTTTTGATATAGAATCTATACCTAATGCACCTTTAATAAAACAGGTAAAATATCCGCATTTATCTATTGGCGAGCATGATGCGGTTATAAAATTTCAGGAAGAGATTCTCAACGTTTCGGATGGTTCAACATGGTTTATCCCTGTGACATTTCAACTGCCTGTTATAGTTTCAATGCTTGAGGTTGATGAAAAATTTTTCCCCATACGGATGCATACATTGGATGAACCTCAATTCAGGACTGAAGTTATTGTCAATCAGTTTTGGGAGGCAATAGAAAGCATATATAATGATGCTTCATACGTTACTTTTAATGGTAGAGGTTTTGATTTTCCTTTGATGGAGTTGATGGCTTTCAGGTTTGGCGTTACGGCAAAGCGTCATTTTAAGGATAAATTTGCTTCAAGGTTTAGATTTGGTACAAAACATATTGATATTCATGATTGGCTGTCAAACTACAGTGCAATCAGGATGCAGGGAGGATTGAATTTACTGGCAAAAGTTATTGATAAGCCTGGCAAGGTTGAAATGACCGGCGATGATGTTTATGATCTCTTCAAAGAAGGGAAGTTACAATCCATTCACGAATATTGTATATCTGATGTCATGGACACTTATTTTGTGTTTTTACGAACACGAGTTATGATTGGAGAATTAAGTCGTGAGCGGGAAGGTGTTATTATTCAGCATACACGCGATTTTCTGGAAAAGAATAAATCTGCTGTCAAAGGATTTGAGCAATATTTAACAAACTGGAAGTGAATTGTTTTGCAATGGCAGGAATATACATGGTAAAAACCTGCCATTGCTATGAGCAGTAATTGTTTAACTATTTTCTAACTTTCAAAAACAGCGCCTCTATCTGCGGATGAAACCATAAGACTGTATCGGTACATATAGCCACTGGTAATCTTTGGTTTTGGAGCTTTCCATTTTGCAAGGCGAGCCTTTATTTCCTTGTCATCTAATTTAAGGGTTAATTTTTTAGCCGGTATATCAATTTCAATAATATCACCATCTTTGACAATTGCAATGGGGCCTCCGGAGGCTGCTTCTGGTGATATATGACCTATAGAAGAACCTCGTGTTGCACCGGAAAACCTGCCATCGGTTATAAGTGCAACTTCTTTATCCATGCCCATACCAGCTATAACGGATGTGGGAGTGAGCATCTCACGCATACCGGGACCACCGCGCGGTCCTTCATAACGTATAACGATTACATCTCCTTTTTGTATCTGCCCGCCCATAATTGCTTTAACCGCTTCTT
Source organism: Spirochaetota bacterium (assembly GCA_035420565.1). GTDB lineage: Bacteria > Spirochaetota > UBA4802 > UBA4802 > UB4802 > UBA4802. Next base: position 16,787 of record DAOLVF010000018.1, read on the forward strand.
CTTCTGAATCAAAAACCCTTGCAGGTCCACTGTGTTTATACATTGAAGGATCAACAGCAGCCTGTTTGACAATACAACCATCAGGAGCTAAGTTTCCGGTAAGCACCGCCAATCCTCCATCCTTATGCACTGGTTTAGTTACATTTCGTATAACCGATGTATCAAATATGGTTTTGTCTTTAACATTTTGTGCTATTGACTTACCGGTTACCGTCATGGCATTGCCATGGATTAGCCCATGCTTTAATAGTTCATTTATTAAAGCAGGCATCCCACCAGCATAGTGCAGGTCAACCATGTGATGAGGACCCGCTGGAGCAATGCTGCAAAGATGAGGTATGCGTTCGGATATCTGCTGTATATCTTTAAGCCGTATGGGGATTCCCGCATAGTGCGATATTGCAGGGATATGAAGTGCAGTGTTAGAAGATCCACCTATTGCCATATCAACAGAAAGCGCATTCTCAATTGCTTTTTTTGTTACTATTTTTTTTGGTGTTAATTGTTTTTTGACAAGTTCAACTATTTTTTTACCGCTTTCCTTTGCTAAACGGATACGATCGGCCATTACTGCTGGAATAGTACCATTGTAAGGAAGTGCAAGCCCTAATGCTTCAGTAAGACAGTTCATGGAATTTGCAGTATAAAGCCCTGCACATGAACCAGCGCCTGAGCAGGCTGAGCATTCTATTTCATAAAGATCTTCTTTGGAAATAAGCCCTTTTGCAGCTTTACCTACAGCTTCAAAGACCTCGTCAAGTCCAATAGCTTTCCCCTTATAATTGCCCGGAAGCATTGGACCACCAGAAACTATGATTGATGGTATATCAACCTTTACAGCAGCAATTATCATGCCGGGAACTATCTTGTCACAATTAGGTACCATGACAAGACCATCAAATGCATGCGCTTTTGCCATAATTTCAATTGAATCAGCTATAAGCTCACGTGACCCTAATGAATATTTCATGCCTATATGGTTCATCGCAATACCATCGCATACGCCAATTGTTGGAAATTCAATTGGCGTACCACCAGCGGCGATAACACCTTTTTTAACCGCTTCAACGATATTTTTAAGATGAATATGACCGGGAATTATTTCATTAAATGAGTTAACAACGCCAATTAATGGTTTTGATAACTCGTCATCAGTTAATCCTAACGCTTTAAAAAGTGAACGATGAGGTGCTTTTTCAATACCTTTCTTAACACGGTCGCTTATCATAATACAAAATTCCTCCTTTATATATAGAC
>DAOLVF010000018.1:18143-23346 GCA_035420565.1 Spirochaetota bacterium
CCTTTCTTAACACGGTCGCTTATCATAATACAAAATTCCTCCTTTATATATAGACAATAATTAATGTATACATAATAGTATATATATATATTGTAAATTAAAATTTACTAAAAAAAAGACATCATTTAAAAATTACTTTATAGGCGGATTGCGCGCCAGGTGGAATAAAATCTATAGGTTCAAAAGTAATATTGGAAATATTGTTTGCATTTTCTTTTACTGAATTGGTTACTAAAACTTCCCATGCTTCTGCAATATCCTCACCTAATTTACTGGCAGCATTAACCTCCGCACCGTATACATCTTCATCGCCAATGCGAAGCATGGTGCCAAATCCTAAACCTACGCATAACACAATGTGGTCTTCTTCATGCTTATTGTTATTATAATCGTATAAAACCTGATGCATTGTTTTGCAGCATTCCAAACCTTTAACAACATTTCTGAAAATAACAAGCATGCTATCGCCTTCAGTCTTTAATAAAATTCCGTCATATTCTTCAATGATTGGTACAAGAAGGCGTTGCGATTCATAGATGGTCTGTAAAAAATGAATGATGCCATAGGTTGCCACCTTTCGGGAAAAAGCGGCTAAATCAGTAAACATAACGCACCATACTTCACCAAACAAATCCCATATCCTTTTATCAATTAATTCTTTATTGACATCCGGCTTCAAACGTTTTTGAATTAATTTTTCAAGACGATCTTCGGATGCTCCAACCGAAATTACTCTTCGTAATGCCATGAGTTCATCCTCCAAAAATAGTATTATTACTTATCGTCATTGCGGGCTTGACCCGAAATCTACTTTACTACCACCGTCATTGGGGGCTTGATCTGGAATCCAATTAATTATTGTGAGATCCTGAAATAATCCTGAATCAGAGTTCAGGATGACTTATTACGTTTCGGGATGAAACTTCGCACGCTGTCATTCTAAGAAAGCGTTAGCAATTGAAGAATCTATTCTTTCATAAAACGATGAGATTCTTCACTCTATTCAGAATGACATGTCACCACATTGTCTATGGCATAACACAAGATCACGATAATAAAAAAGGAATGAAAATAGTGAAATATAAAAAATGTATAATGTCAAGAACTATACTTGGGGAGCACTAATTATTATAAAAACCTCTTGACAAAAAGCTATTACACCCTTTACAACTATACATCACATTAGATGTATATCATATAATTATACTATGTTTAACCCACTAAAAATATTTAAAAATAAAAAAGTTGGTCTGGCACTTGGCAGTGGTGGTGCTAAAGGGATAGCGCATGTTGCTGTTATTGATTATTGCGAAAAGAATGCAATCCCCATTAATATAATCGCCGGTTCCAGCATTGGTGCGGTTATTGCTGCACTGTATGCGTATGGCAGCCTTAAGGAGTTTGTGTCATTTTTAAGGCTTGTTAAAAGCAATGATATATTTTCATATTTTGATCCTGTATTTCCAAAAACAGGATTGATACAGGGCAGGCGGATGATTGAACTTTTAGCAAAATTTATACCAAAAAGTGTTTCAATTGAAGATTTAAAGATTCCGGTAGCGATAGTTGCTACTGATTTTTACAGTGGCAATCCTGTTGTTTTTAAAAAAGGAAATGTCCTTGAGGCAATCAGGGCAAGCATATCCATCCCCGGGATTTTTGTTCCGGTTAGATATATGGACACCGTGCTACTGGATGGCGGTGTTGCCAATCCTCTGCCAATTGATGTGGTAAAACAGATGGGTGCCGGTATCACGATAGCGGTTAATCTACATCCAACCATTAAAGTAAAAAAGGCTAAGATTGCGGCAATGAACAGTTTACAGGAACTATCGCCCAAAGAAGAAAATTCTTCAAATGATATTATTGAACATGTTGATAAGGAGCCAGTCGATACTTTATCGAAGATTACACAGCGATCAGGCGGTTGGATAAATAAAGCAAAACAGTGGTTGGGAATGAACAGTGAGGGCAATGCAGCAAAAGACAACATACCAAATATTTTTGAGATAGTTTCCGGTACCATTGACATCATGGAGTTTATGAATACAACACTTATGATAACCTATAATAAGCCTGATGTGTTGATTGAGCCTGATCTTTTGCAGGTTTCAACGCTTGATTTTACAAAAGTTGATATGCTTTTGCAGGAAGGGCATGCAGCATGTGAACGGGTGCAAAAAGATATTAAACATAAAGTTTTGCGATGGGTATAGACTATGGCATTAACAAAAGCCCAACAGTTAGAAGATTTGCGTGTTCACGGTATTGGCAACTGCAAGCGGTGTAAGCTGCATGCAACGCGTAGCACCATAGTCTTTGGCGAAGGTAATCCTGAAGCACGTGTCATGTTTATTGGCGAGGGTCCCGGCAAAGACGAAGATGCGCAGGGCAGGCCCTTTGTTGGTAAAGCAGGACAGCTTTTAACAGCGGTGATTGAAAAAGGGATGAAGCTTAAACGCAGTGATGTGTATATAGCCAATGTTGTTAAGTGCAGACCAACGGTTAATATGGAGTTAAAGCGTGACCGTCCACCTGATGATGAAGAAACAGCTGCCTGTGGTGGATTTTTAAAACAGCAGATTGACATCATACAACCAGAAGTTATAGTAACGCTGGGCAACCCATCTACAAAATTTTTACTCAATTCAAAAGAAGGCATAACAAAAATCAGAGGTGTGTGGCAGCTTTATAACGGTTTTCCGGTTATGCCAACATTTCACCCATCGTATATTTTGCGCAACGGTGGTGATGCCAGCCCACTGAAGCGTCTGTTGTGGGAGGACATAAAGAATGTCCTTGCTTATTTACATGGTGAAGTTTCTTCTGCCGATATTGCTAAAAAAATAAAAACATTACCCGAGTTAAGTTTACATGATACAACTGAGAATAAACGTGATGATGAGGTACAGGGAAATTTGTTTTAAATTATTTTGTTCGATAGTTACTGATAATGGATTAACAGTAACTATCGAACATAGAGTATGTAAGTAGCTGGTTGCTTTAAGCACTGTTGCTTTTAATAAAAATTTTCTTGTTATGGAGTAAGCATAAATGTATTATTTATTATAAGGAAAAAGCTGTAGCTTTTGATTAAATGATATACAATATATAACAACTTATTTAAAAACTTTTTGTGGGGGTATTTATGTCAACAATCGAGGTGAAAGAAGTTAAAGACAGTAAAATGATGAAACAGTTTATTATGTTTCCCTGGACTTCAAAGATTTATGAAAATGATCCGGCGTGGGTTCCTCCCATCATCGGTGATATGAAAAAACTTTTTAATCCCAAAAAAGGTTATTTTTACGATATTGGCGAGGTTGCCTATTTTTTAGCGTATAAAGATGGTGTGCCTGCCGGAAGGATTACAGCTCATGTTAACCGGATGTACGAGGAAAAATATAATAAAGAAACAGGCTTTTTTGGTTTTTATGAGGCAATTGATGATCTGGATGTTGCACGTGCATTGTTTGCTGTTGCGGAAGGTTGGTTAAAGAAAAAAGGCAAAACGCGCGTAGAAGGTCCGCAAAGCTTTTCTATTTATGATTCGGTTGGATTTGAGGTGTTTGGTGAGGAGATTATGCCAGTGGTTGGGCTACTTCACTTTGCACCGTACTATAAAGATCATGCCACCGCTTGCGGTTACACCAAGTGCATTGACTGGCATTGCTTTTTAGTAAAAAAGATAGATGATTTCAAACCGTATTTAAAAGATGTCCGCGAAAACATCATGAAAAATCAGGATGTTAAATATGTATATTATACTCCAAAGGAATTAAAGAAGCGCGCAAAAGAAATCCATGAAATTTTTAACCGAGCATGGGACGGCAACTGGGGGCATCTGCCTTTAACTGACAAGCAATTTAAAATGCTTGTTGATGAGCTTAAACTTGTTGCAGTACCAGAGCTTATTGTATTTGCTGAAAAAGATGGCAGGACCATTGGTTTTATTGTTTCGCTACCTGACATGAACCCTGCATTAAAAATATTGAACGGCAGGCTTTATCCCTGGCGATTGATAAAGGCATTGCGGTCTATAAAAAAGGTTAAAAGGATACGAACTATCATCATGGGAGTATTGCCTGAATATCGAGGACAGAAGATTGATGATGTGTTCTATTTGTTTACAATAGAAAATGGAATACGGTTGGGTTATGTTGAGTCTGATTGCTCGCTTATTGTTGAAACAAATCAAAAGATGATAGGAGCGCTGAAACCGCTAAAAGGGCAAATATATAAAACCTATCGCATATACGAAAAGCACATATGATTAAAAACACAAAGCGCTTGCAACAGTTTGAAAAAGAGTTTGTTCAGAAGAACTCCTTAAGCCACCTTCAGGCATTAAAATTGCTTGATGGTATGTGGGAGATGGGAATGACTTTAGGAGTTCTTCCGCCAGACGATCCATGGGAAGGGATTGAAGTTGATATTAGAGTTGCAAGGATAGTAAATTGTTTTAAAGAAGAAATAAGTTTTGGTATGTATGCTACCTTGAAATCATGGTAAGGCATATAGTTTTTTATGCAAGGACTAATGAAAAAGGCCTATAAGATTTCAAAAAAAGAGATATTGAGAGCCGTGGAATAAAAAAAATTATAGTAAGATATTATAATCACATTTGATGATTAGCAGAGTGGTAGATTATATAAAAAATAAAAAAAAGGGAAGAAGTTTTGGAATGGACATACATCAAATAAAAAGGAGAATTTTTATGAATAAACAAAAATTGCTTAAGCCAGTCAATGTAATGATGGCTATAGACTTTGTTTGTCTATCTGGAACTGCCATGCTTGATGATGCTATTCCAAAAGATATTTATGGAATTATTCATCCAATATTTGGATATATATTTGTGCTATGTGTGGTATTCCACGTTTTTTTAAATTGGGCATGGGTTAAGAGCAATTTTATTATAACAAAAAAGTAGAATTATTTATTTTGTCGTATTATTAAGTTGCTATCTTACGCCTTAATTTAAAAAGCTGGCATCAAAAGCCAACACAACTGCCATGCTGAATCATGTCCTTGACTGATTTTAAGAATTATTTTCAGGATATCGTATAATGATTTTGATTCATGAATAAAGCCTGTAATGACATAGCGAAATAATACTATTTCATGATGAGTGAAGCACTTCTTCAGTGTTTTTTCTTGTAGCGTAAATTGTCAAATTTTGTAAAGCTGAATAATGATTAAT
>DAOLVF010000018.1:23446-28523 GCA_035420565.1 Spirochaetota bacterium
TGTTTTTTCTTGTAGCGTAAATTGTCAAATTTTGTAAAGCTGAATAATGATTAATTTTTGGGGGCTATATCATTATGAATTATCTATTACTGGCTATCCTTGGCACAATGGTAATATTAATCATTCTGGTTTTATTTTTACTGCTGCGAAATCAACCATCTGATGTTGCTTCGCAGATTAATGCAGCCATTGCCAACCAATTGTTAACATTTCAATCTGCAATCCATAACGAATTAAACTCTACCAGGCAGGAACTGTCACAATCCAAAGATACTATCGCACAGCATACCTTAAAAACTATTGAATCAATAAACAAGATTGGGCAGACAATCCATACCATTACACAGCAGCAGGAAGAGGCACAGAAGTTAGGACAGTCATTGAAGGATTTGTTGCAGTCGCCGAAGTTGCGGGGTAATTATGGCGAAGCAATTTTAGAGGAGATGCTGGATAGGGTGCTGCCAAAAGGAATCTGGGAAATGCAATATGCCATTGAGGGGCGTGAAAAGGTTGATGCAGTGGTGAAGATGAAAGACATGATAATCCCCATTGATGCAAAATTTCCTCGTGATAATTATCAAAAATATTTGCAGGCTCAGTCGGCAGAAGAAAAACGAAATTACTGGGACAAATATGTCAACGATGTAAAAACACAGATTAAAAGTATCAGCGCTAAATATGTAAAGCCCGAGAAGGGGACTTCTGAGTTTGCATTAATGTTTATACCATCCGAGGCTATCTATTATGAAACTATCGCCGAGAAAAATTATTTAGGAGTTCCAAGTGACATCTATGAGTTTGCGCAGGATCAAAAAGTTATACCGGTAAGCCCCAATACATTTTATGCATTTTTGCAGCTTATAGTGGTTGGTTCACGAAATCTGGAAATTATAAAAAGTGTAAAAAAGATTCAAGGCGGGCTTGCTGAGCTTGAAAAATCATTTGAGCTGTTTTATAATAAATACGAAGATATTGGTAAAAATATTGAAAAGGCTCAGGAAGCATATCGTATTGGCGATAGTCACATAAAACGGTACAAAAATAGATTGGATAGCACCCTGAGTCTTGAGGAGTTTGCAGTAAACGACACTGCTCTGCCAGATAAAAAATAATTGACATTGAAAAGTAAACCGGCTATTATAACATTACATTGCAGGATGGCCGGTACACTGTTTTTTATTTGTTTTGTAAAAGAGCCTATCCCACTGAAGAGCAATATTTTTGCTATTCCCGTATCTTCGATAGGAAAATAAAAAAAATGAAAACAGGGACATTATATGTCCCACCACGTATGTATATTAAAACATATATGTAAGTATCTTTTTTATAATAATGCAATTTTGTTTCTATAAATTTTTTGGGAAATGAGTCGTATACTATTATTACTGCACACAGTACAGGAGGGTGTAGCTATGGATAGCTTGCAGGCACTGATAAACAGCAACCTGACAGCTACGCGACGAAAATTCGTCTGTCATGCTATGCGAAGTGAAGAATCTCGTTGTTTTATGAAAGGATAGATTCTCCGGTCGCCTGTGCTCTCTCAGAATGAAAACAGAGGGCATGTCATCCTGAACTATGTTATGACCTGGTTTCAGGATCTCACGATAATTAATTGGATTCCGGGTCAGCCCGGAATGACAATAGAGAAATAGTTTAATTGTAACAGGGAGGTACTATAATGTGGATTTATATGAATGATTGCTTTTTATCAATAATAGAAAATGATGAGCAAAACTTAACGGTTTGTGCACAAAGGAAGGAGGATATTACAAGAGTTTTTCCTGAAGCAGATGTCATTGAAATGCCGGAAAACGATTATGGGTGCAGAACAATAGTAACACGCAGGGATGTCGCAATGACTATCGCCAAAAGGATACTGAGTATAGATTATTACAACTTTAAGGACAGTGTTAAGGAAAATGACAGAAAGCATATCTATGCAGATATATGGGGTAACTCCTTGCAGTTGAGGAAATAATACACTATTATAAGAAGTTATGATAGTTAATAGCAAAACACATTTACTGCAAAAAAGCTTCATGGATGTATTTATTATTGACATGGGATTTACCAATGGCATATTTTATGGAAGAAGCGTGTACATTCCATAGTAACTATCGTACACAAATACTATACAGGTGATTGAGCATACTATGAATTTATATACAAGCAACAGCCTCAATTTTCTTGCCGAAAGGTTAGGGCATTTGCTTTTTGAAAAAAAGAAGGACCCGCTTGTACAGGAAACTATCATTGTTCAGAGTATTGGCATGCAGCGATGGATTTCGCTGAAACTTGCTCAACAGTTTGGTGTACTCTTAAACTGTAATTTTCCGTTTCCGCAAAAATTTGCTGAGGATGTTTTTAGCGCAGTGATTCCTGAGTATCAACTGTCGTCTTTGTATGAGCCTCAATCACTGGTGTGGACAATCATGCGATTGTTGCAGCACTGTATCAATGAAAAACCATTCCAGCATATCAAACAATATTTAACTGTGTCAGATGCAATAAGTTATATACGCTTGTTTCAGCTTTCACAAAGGTTAGCGTATATGTACGATGAATACATTGTATATTATTGTAATGATATAGTGCAGTGGGAAAATAAAAACAATGCTGATGAATGGCAGATCATGTTGTGGAAATATATTTACCATGCAATTTCAATTGACCCCCATGATTGTCATAAAGCACACCTGTTAAACTATTTTTTAGAGGCTCTGAAAAACAATAACACTAAAAAGGCTATGAAAGCTGCGTTGCCGGAGCGTATATTTTTATTTGGTATAACAGCATTACCCGAGTATTATATAATGCTTTTTAAAGCTTTGAGTTCATTCATTGATGTGTATATATTTCAGCTCAATCCTTCAAAGGAATACTGGTTTGATATACGTTCCGAGCAATCCATTACCCGTATCAAAAAGAAGCTGCTGGCAAAAAAACAAATGGTTGATGATTTTCATTTTGAAACAGGCAATCCGCTGTTAGCTTCATCTGGCACACTGGGCAGGGAGTATATTGGTTTGCTTTTAGACTATGACGCTGCAGAAAATATCAACGATGAAACGCAGTATCAGATTGGGAACAATGACACATTGCTTGGTCATATACAATCAGATATATGTTGCCTTATAAATCGTGGTAAGGATTCCAATGCAGCGAAGATACCAATAAAATCAAATGATGATTCAATCACCATTCATTCCTGCCATTCTCCACTCCGTGAGGTTGAAGTATTACGCGATTATATCTACAACATATTGAATAACGAAAATATTGTACCCAATGATATTGTTGTGATGGCACCTGATATAGATAAGTACTCGCCATTTATTGCAGCAGTGTTTGATGAGGTTATGCTAAAAAAAGAAGGACTGCCGTTGTTGCCATACACTATTGCCGACCAGTCATTTAAAACAGCAAGCCGATACATCTCAGCATTTGTTGATTTGCTTGATGCGTTAACGGGAAGGATGGAGGCAGATATTGTTATGGAACTTCTGGACTATGACGAGATAGCAACGGTGTTTGCTATAAGCAAACAGGATGTCGCAGTATATCAGGATTGGGTTTCGCGTGTAAATGTACGGTGGGGGAAAGATGCAAAGCATAGAGAACAGTTTATACAAAAAGAAAGCAAAGCCTTCACATGGCAATATGCAATGGAGCGCTTCTTGATGGGATATGCAGTCCCGGAAAATACAGGAATTATTGATGATATTGTGCCGTTTGATTGTGTTGAGGGAACAGCAGCTCAACGATTGGGTAATTTTATCATGTTTCTGAAAACACTATTTTCTTTTCACACAATTGCCGGTCAAAAGCATAGCATAAGCGAATGGGCAGCACGATTAGAGCAGCTAATGTCTTCGCTGCTTGTCAATAACGATACCGTTAGCAATGATATTGTTTTTGTTCAATCGTTGCTGCAGCAGCTTGTAGCAACTTCTGCAACATTACAGATAACCGATGAAATTGATTTTATTGTTATAAAGGATTGGATCAATACCTATTTAGCCGGGCAGCGCGTTAGCACCAATTTTTTACGTAAAGGTATTACCTTTTGTCAGCTTCTTCCCATGCGAAGTATCCCCTTTCAGGTGGTTTGTCTTTTAGGAATGAATGATGGTCAGTTCCCACGCATTGATGAACGCTTAAGTTTTGATATCCTGAAAAACAAAGAAAAGCAGCCGCGCTGTGTTCGTTCAAAGCGCAATGATGATCGCTATCTTTTTCTGGAGAGCATGCTATCGGCGCAGAAGAAATTGTTTATAAGCTATGAAGGTCAAAGCCCTGTTGATTTAAGCCTGAAACAACCTTCACTGGTTGTAGCTGAACTTATGGATTATATTGAGCAGGGTTTTCAATGCAGCGATACCGCTCAATCAATCAGCAATTTCATACTAACAAAGCATCACCTGCACAGGTTTCATAATAACTATTTTAACAATGACAGCAAAAAATATTCATATTCAAAACTATCGTACCATGAAAGTAAGGCATGGTATGGTAGCAAGCATAGGTATCACCTATTGGTACAAACTCCAGTGGCTGTGGATCAAATGCCCTTTCATATTACCATGGATGATTTTATATCTTTTTTTAAAAATCCAGCACGCTACTTCATAAAAAATGTATTGGGAATATCGCTGGCAGAAAATGTCAATGATATTGCAAGCGATGAACCTTTTTCAATCAATGGACTGGAACACTATCAGTTGACCAATGAGCTGTGTCAAAGGCTCATTAATGGTGGCGATAGTTATGGCTATAAGGTTTTGTTGAAGAAACAGGGGAAACTCCCTGATGGTGATTTAGGGGACATCATTTTTGAAGATGCGCAGTCACAGGTTATGGATTTTGTTGCAAAGGTAAAGAGCAAGATCACCTGCGATGCAGAACAACATGAGTTGCACTATACAAGCAATAATAACCTTGTGATTACAGGGAATCCTTACCTGTACGCAAACCAGCAGATATATTACCGATATGCCACAATAAAACCAGATGACAGATTGCATGCATTGTTATGGCATTTATTTGTATGCGCAACACAAAGCGATGAATGTAA
>DAOLVF010000019.1:0-27958 GCA_035420565.1 Spirochaetota bacterium
AATTATTAGCAAAAATGCCTGATAATGAAGATCAGCTTGAGATATTTCAGGCAACTCATCATCGATTGATACAGGCTTTAAATGAAATAAACATTGAAAACCTTACACCACTTGATGCACTGAATGAAATTGCACGCCTTAAACGGCTTATTGAATAAACGCCAGCAAGCTTGTTTTCATTGAGTCATTTCATCCCACCAATCAAATTCATCGGGGAATTTTTTGTAGTTTTTTTCAAACCAATCAAACATTTTATTATCGTAGAATCCACCTTTATTAAAGCGATGTTCAAATTCCGAAAAGGTCATATTCATCCTGATTGCCAGTATATAATTTCGTGCGCCTATGTTATCATTAGGATTTGACCTCAATAGTTTCCTTAACAAATCTAATGCGCTGTCTATCTCACCTTTATCCCATAGGTCAATTGCCTTAGTCAAAATAGTTCTAATGATATGCCGATTTTCTAACCATCCCCATTCCAGTACTTCAGGCCAGTTGCCCTTATCATCAACTATTAATTGTATAGCGCGTTCATAAGCCGTATTCAGTATGGTATCAGCTTGCGATATCTTTCCTTCATTTAAAAGAATATCATAAAGAAATAAATAGGTATCAAAATAATCAGGATCTTTTTCTATCAGCTTCTTTACTTTAGTAGTTATGGATTTAGCATTGCGTCCATCATACTCTTCACACAGATCATAATAAGCATCTACCACATGATGGTCTTTGTCCCTAAATCTTTTCTTTTGTTTGGGCATAGAAATCACCTCCCATGAAAACAGATTTATTTACTTCAACCACCTGCCTCTCTGTTACGTAAAGCAAGGTAAGTTTTTAACATTGTCGTTCTGAGGGACGTAGTCCTGAAGAATCCATTTGTTCACAAAACGGCGAGATTCTTCACTTTGCCCAGAATGACATACCTATACATCCTCATCCCATATGGGTGGCAGCACACCGGTCATGAGCAATTCACAATAACTATACCATTACTACAATTTCTTTTTATGTGCAAGAAAAGGTTCAACCAAATCAATTGGTATTGGGAACAGCGTTGTGGAATTACGTTCTGTAGCCACCTCACGCAAGGTCTGTAGATACCGTAATTGCAGGGCTATTGGATGTGGTTCCATAAGCTTGGCTGCTTCTACCATTTTTGATGCGGCCTGGAACTCCCCTTCTGCGTTGATAATCTTAGCTCTTCGCTCACGCTCAGCTTCAGCCTGTTTTGCCATAGCACGCTGCATCTCTTGAGGCAGATCAACATGCTTAATTTCTACTGTTGTAACCTTAATACCCCATGGATCAGTCTGCTGATCAAGAATCTTCTGCAATTCATGATTAATGCGTTCCCTATCTGATAACAGGTCATCCAGTTCAACCATACCCAGAATGCTTCGTAATGTTGTTTGCGCCAGTTGTGATGTGGCATACAGATAATCTTCCACCTCGGTAATAGCTTTATTAGGATCTATCACCCTGAAATATACCACTGCGTTGACCTTGATTGATACATTATCCCTCGTAATAACATCCTGCGGTGGGACATCCATTGCAACTGTTCTAAGGCTTACCCGTAGCATTTTATCAACAAATGGTATAATGATAACAAGCCCCGGACCTTTAGGCCCTGTTGGTGGAGTTAACAGCCTCCCCAATCTAAAGACAACGGCTCTTTCGTATTCCCTGATAATCTTGATTGAGGCAACTACCAGTAGAACCAGAAGTAATATAAGGGTAGGTAATGCTTGAAACATAACTTACCTCCTGATGTAGAATGTTGTGTAGGTACTATCGCTAAAACTTTTTTATAAATCGTTTGTACTAAAAAAATAATAGGTAAATATAAAAAAACTATTATGATACATCATGATGAACCTTACTACTGGGATCTAATTCTTTGTTCCCCGGATACTTTCTCTACATACAATGTCAACCCGTCAACTCTTTTAACAATAATTTCATCACCCTTCTTTACTGGAACATCACAATATGCATTCCACAATTCGCCATGAATCTGAACAGCACCCCTACCGGTAAAATCAAGAGTTGCATATCCCTTTTCACCCAGCATACCTTCAATTCCGGTCACCGCTTTTTTTGTATGTACCTTTATTACAGCACGCACAACAATAAAGATAAACAACAGTAAAACAATGAGTACAGTAAAAACCGATGTTAACGGTATCTGTCCCCCTGGTAAAGGTGAATCAAACAGTATCATTGAGCCCAATATAAACGAGATAATACCCCCCAATGTCAGTAACCCATAACTTGTAAATTTTAATTCCAGTATAAATAATACAATAGCTAATATAATTAGTGTTAGTCCAGCAAAATTTATGGGCAACACTTTAACTGCTAATAAAAATAAAAAGAATGCAACAGCTCCAATGGCACCAGGAACTATCATACCAGGGTTTTTTAATTCAAATCCAATACCAACCACAGCAATAATAAACAGGAAAAAAACCATCTGGGGATCGGCAAAGTAATTAAGGACTCTTTCCTTCCAGTTCATGGTATATTGAACCTGTTGTATATTGTGTGTATGCAACCTTATAAATTTATCTTTTATTTTTACTGATTTGTTATCAATTTTTTTCAAAAGATCATCAATATCATTAGCTACAATATCTATCACTCCCAGCCGTAACGCTTCATTATTGGTACTGGAAATTGCTTCCCGTACTGCTTTTTCTACCCATGCAATATTACGGTTCCGTAATTGTGCTAAACTCCTGGCATAGGCAACAGTATCGTTAAGAACCTTTTTTTCCATAATTCCATCAGATTTTTGATCCTGACTGAAGTTTAAAAACGGACTGACTGGATGCATGGCACCAATTTCAGTGCCTGGCGACATCGCTGCTATGTGAGCAGATATCATGATAAAACCACCTGCCGAGGCAGCCTGTGCTCCTTTAGGATAGGTATAAACAATAACAGGTATCTGTGAATCTAATATTGCTTTTATAATATCACGCATGGCATTTAAGAGTCCACCCGGCGTGTCCATTACCATTACAACAAATTGCATATTATCCTGATTGGCTTTTTTTATTGAATTAACTATATAATCCGCTACAACTGGATTTACCGAACCATTCAGTTCAATAAGTGCATACTTTTCATCTGCAAAAACAAATTGTGTCAATAGCACCACACCAAGCAATGCAATGATAAGCGATCGTATCTTCATTTTTAAAACCTCAATAATTTATTGTAATAGTATACAGTATACAATATTTTATGCAACAGTCAAGATAATAAATAAAAAGAATTGCAATAGTATAACCGATAGTTATTATTGAGATATCTTAATTTTTTTTATATGACAAACAGTAACATATTGAAAAAGCTTTATCAATCGTATACCCACATGATGATTAACAATGCGAGTTTACGATGACACATTATATTTTAACCATGGAACATTATACAATATGAGGCAAACTATTGTCATTATTGCTATCATTGCATTAATAGGAACGATCTCCCTTTTTGCCCAAACAGTTAAGGACTCTACTCCTGTTGACAAACCTGACAACACAAAAACACCAGATGTTACGGCAAACGAACAATCTACAGTTACCAGTAAAAGCAAAACAATCAGTAATACTCCAGAGCAAGATAAGAAGAATACACAGCAAACTGCAACAACAAAACAAAAATCTGATATAAAGCAGGACAAAAATCCCGAAGCTGAAAAGAAAAAGGTTGAATGGATAAAAAATACCATGCGCTATGGTATTCACAGTGACAGGATTGATGCTATCAAGTCCGCATTAACGTTAAAGGAACAATCAAACAAAGATGATGTGATGAAACTTTTAAATGAGCTTATGCCCCAGGAAACCAATCCTGAGGTAAAACGAACCGCAATTACCATTGCAGGTGAACTTAAAAGCACATCGTCTGTTTCATGGATCATCAATTCATTAAACAACCAATCCGAAGAAGTTCGCATTGAAGCGGTATATTCAATTGAAAGATTAAAAGCAACTGAAGCTATTCCCAAATTGGTGAGTATTGTCAAAGAACAAAATTTTACTGAAAATTCAAACTTTACAGAAGCCCTTATTAATACACTGGGCAAATTAAAGGCAACTGAATTAAAAGATTTTGCCATTGAACGTATTAAAGAAACAAAAACTACTGATAATTTGCGACAATTATTAGTATTGTTTCTTGGTGAAATAGAGGACATAAGCGCTAAAGATTTTTTATTACAGTTATTAAAAGATAAAGATGAAAATCCGACGATAAGGTCATATGCAGCAGTCTCGCTTTCTAAGATAGGTGCAAAGGATACAGCTAACGACATTCTGGAAATACTATCCGAGATAGATAGCTATCCATTAAACAAAAGAAAAGATTATTATTCATTATCCATGTACTGTACGGCATCATTAGTTAAAATGGGGGACAGCAATGCTATACCAAGACTCATGGAAGCACTTCGAAGCGATAATCCAGTAGTCAGGCTTAAGGCAGTTGAGCTTATGAAGGATTTAAAAGACAAAAGAACTGTTGACATTTTGAAATATAAAATGAACTATGATCCAAGTCCAAAGGTACAAAAAGCAGCCAGAGAAGCATTGAAAGCAATGGGTGAAGAAGTAGATGAATCAAAATAGCTTACATGTTAAGACCGTACTATCGCAATCAATGACACTATGTGTGGCAATACTCATTAGCTTAATACTGATAATATTAATCTCAAACATACTTATTTTCCCAATAATCTATTTTTCAACATCTAATCCAAAATCATTTACCCTGACTGTAGAAATTGTATTGTATAGCATATTAATAGCTTTGCTTTTATATAGTATTATTTATAGATTAATAATACAAAAAAAAGCTGGTATTTCTTTTGATGTGACTATCAAACATTTTTTATTTACTGCTGTACAATACATAGCTCTATTTTTTATAGTTACTACTATAATTATTGTTTTGATAGCAATTATATATTATTTACTTAAAACAAATTATATATTGCTTTATAAACTAATACATTAAAACAATACTACGATGCCCCTAGTAAGCGATTTTGATAAATATTTTTTACACCTTCCCAGAATATCACGGCCGGATGATTTTGATGACTTCTGGCATACTGCTATTAATGAATTAAAAAAAACACCCATTGATGTTCAATTTATCCACAATAAAAGAAAATCCACCGGGAAGTTTACTGCCTACGACATGACCTACATTGGATATAACAAGGTGCAACTTTTTGCATCATTGCATATTCCTGATAAAATCAACAAGCCTCATGTCGTTATCCTTTTTCATGACTATGATGATGTAACATCACATGCTCAATTCCCCATTGATCTGCCGTTTGCATACTGTTTTGTAGAACTACGAAGCCATAGAAATATTATTCACTACGAAGAGGTTGAAAAAAAATCACCGGGATTTATGGTTGAAGGGATTTTAGAAAAAAATGACTATTATGTAAAAGGTTTATATCTGGACGGCTTAAGGACTATTGATGCCTTACGATTACATAATGATCTTGACTGCAGCAGGATAGCAATTGTTGGCAAGGGGCTTGGCGCGGCAGTTTCCGTTTTTACGGCTTCACATTCAAACAGGGTTGTTGCAATGGTGCTCGATACACCCTCGTTTTGTTATATTGACATGGCTCAGAACATTGCAAAAAGTACCATAGCAAACGAGATCAATGAGTTTATTGAGGAACATAAAAATAAAAAATCTGTTATAAAAAAAACGTTAGCCTACTTTGATGCTTTACAATTTACCAATAAAATTTCATGTCCAGTATTAGCAACAGTGGGTTTTAAAGATACGCTTTCACCTGCTGAGTGTGTTTTTGCTCTTTTTAATCATTTGCAATGTGACAAAACAATTGAGGTATATCCCGAAGAAGGGCACATTCCAGGTGGCATAGAACAGATGAACCGAATGATTGAATGGATAAAAAATCAGTTTGAGAAATAAGATATTCTATTTTTTAATTCCAATCATTGATAATAGATTTTTCATCTCATCTATTTTAAAGAGCAATGACAACGCAAAATATATCATACCATACAACGACAATACAATGAAGGCGATAGTTATTGGATGATAGTGAAGCACACTTTTGATGAGATAGGCAACTCCCGCTGCGATGAGAGCACTTACCCATAGCGACACTATATATCGTTTCCCAAGTGCGACTTTCCCAACAACTTTCGATAAGGTGTACCGCAGCATCCTGTATTCAACCCACCCGGATAACCCTGAAGCAACCGTAATGCCTACCGTACCATAGAGCTTATCGATATGCAATAGATATGGAGCATATTGCGAGGCACAATAACCCAATGTACTTGATAGCGCAACACGAATAAGTGCACATTTTAATGGTGTTTTTGTATCATGCATGGCATAAAATGCAGATGAGAACAACCTGCTCTGTGTTGTTGCAAATAAACCAACGGTTGAACCTGCCAATACCATCCATACAAAAAAGGTATCGCGTGTTGTAAATTTACCGGTTTGATATATAGCAGCTACTATGCAATCACCCAGTATAAAAAATCCAGCAGTTGACGGAACTATATAAAATGCAATGCGTTTGATTGAGTTGTTAATTCGCTTCTGTAATCCTTTTGCTACATCGCGGGTATTGCCGCTTACCTTTGACATGGCAGGGAGCTCTGCTGCCGATACTGACATACCAAATAAACTGATTGGGAGCATATACAGCGTCTGCGCATACGACAACCCTGCAAGAGCACCAGTTGGCAAAAGGCTTGCAAGCAATGCATCAATGTAAGCGCTTATCTGAACAACTCCTCTGCTTATAAATACCGGTACAAAATTTTTTAATATAGTTTTTACTTCTTTAGTCTTAACTGTAAACGATAGTTTTATATGATGGAGTATCCCTATCACAACCGGCAGTTGCATCAACAACTGCAGTAAACTGCCAATGACCGAGCCTGCAGCAGCATATTTTGCAAGCTCATCCTGTGAGGAGCTATCGCCAAACAAAATTAAGGTAATGATGATAACAACATTCCATAATACCGGGGCACTGTACGATAAAAAAAATTTTCCATGACTATTTAAAATTCCCAGACACCACGCTGAAAAAACAAGAACCCCCGCTCCCGGAAAAAGAATCCGTACCAGAGTAATGGTAAGCTCACGCTTTTGCCCTTCAAAGCCTGGTGCAATGACGGTGATAAGCAAAGGAGTGATAATAATACCAACCAGTACAAGGGTGGAAATTAATAACGAAAGAATGCCTGCAATTGCATGTGCTACCTTTGCTGCTTCGTCATGTTTGTTTTGTGCAATCAACTTTGCATATACTGGTATAAACGAAGCAGAAAGAACACCCTCACCAAAAAGATTTTGCAAAAAATTAGGAATCCGGAAGGCTGCTCTGAATGCATCAGCAGCATCCGAGTTACCTAAAAAATGTGCAAAAACTCTATCACGAATAAGTCCTGCTATCCTGCTAAGGAAAATACCGGTTGCCACCATAAGTGTGTTGAAAAAGCTTTTATCATGTTGTGTTGATGTAGCCATACCCTGATATACTAAATAGTAGTATTAATATTAATTTGAAAACATTGTTACGATGGTTGTATAACAGTATTGTTAGGCACAATTTGTAAAGAATAAAATAGAATATTTATATTCTATACCGGTGATTTCAAAAATTTCTTGAAATTTTCGGAATAATATTCCAGCATAGCTATAACTCATACGGTATATAGCATGTAAAAAAACTAAAAATATACAGCAAGCTTGTAGAACAATGCAAGCACTGTTGTTTTAAAGGTCAATGCTCATAATGTTGCGCTCCCCTTCTTTTTGCTAAAGCGATAGTTGTTGCAGTAACTGCATTATGGGCTGATGATGATTTTATTACTTTAATCTCTGGAGGAAAATACGCTCTATGAATCGAATTATCATCTATACATGTTTTATAGTAACTATCGCCACCATAGCCTTTGCAGGTGACTGGCCAATATATAAGGGGAATCTTTTTTTTACTGGAAACAATGATGAGATAATTGTTCCCGGCAACCAGATTAAATGGCTTTTTTTAGCTAAAGACAAGGTTTTTAATCCGGTGGTAAGCGATGGCAGAATATATTTTGTAGATAAAAATGCTTTTTTATACTGTATAGATGAAGAAGCTGGCACCATTCTATGGTTAAATGATGTGCATGCCATATCCGCACAATTTAAAGCATATTCTAAATCTGCTGGTAAAATTAAATACCCGCTTGTTTACGGCAATACGGTACTTGTGAGTGACCCAATAGCAATCTATGCTTTTGACAAAACAAATGGGAAGGTCATCTGGGCAAGAACAGGGCTCAGGGTGGATGAAACAAAACCGCAAGGATTAACCGGCATCGCAACTCAGGTCATGGTTGACGGAATTTATGCTGACCCAATCATTGATGCTGATACAATCTATTATGGAACACGGAAAGTATTTGCATCCAGAGACATTGCAAATGGACACATCGTATGGGAAAATAAGGATATTGCTACCTATAGTGGTTTTCCGGTATATTATGACCAATATATTATTACTCAATCAATGAATTATGAAACAAAAGCTTTTACTGTTTTTTGTCTTGAGCAAAGAACGGGAAAACCGGTATGGCAGCGTACGTTTTCTGTGCCAATTAAAATTTTACCTCCTGTTGTCAATAAAAATGTTTATGTTCCCGTAAATGACACCATTTACTGCCTGAATATCAAAAATGGCGAAATAATGTGGCAAAAAAGTTATAATAGAACTATCACTTCACCATTAAGTTTTACTGACAGGACCATTTTATTTTCATTTGACAACAACAGTATTAAAGCTATTAATCCTGAAAATGGTGAAGTTGTTTCAACTATTTTTGTTGGGCAACAATCCTCTCCTTACTTTGTTACTATACGTGATGTTATTTATATTGCCTTTAATGAAGTAACCGATAAAAATCCTGTTGCAAAAGTAAAGGCAATGTATATCAGCACATCACAGCTATGGTGGGAATTTGTTGCACCTTTCCCGGGCGGTGTATCCCAGCCGGTTGCTGCCGACGGTATCTTATTTTTACCAGCAGGAAATTATCTCTATGCAATTGGTGCAGGATATATGGGAAGCAAAGGATTTGATAGTGCAAAAACTGCAACTGATAGTGATAATAAAAAAAATGAACAAAAATCTATGCCAGCACCTCGTTATTCAGAAAAAGAACTATCACAAAAAACTATCACCCCTGAAACACAACCAAAAAAAACGTCTGAGCAAACACAAAAGCAATTGCCCATGCGAACGCTGCCAGTTGAAATAACAAATGACCAGCTAAGCCCGCTGAAAGCTAAAGCAACAATTCACTATAAAGACGAAGACGGTGAGTATAAACAATCAACTGCTGTTAATGCAAAAGGTGATATCACTGTCCCCGATAAAGACAATGTTGAAGTTATTTTTGAATCAGATGGCCATGTACCAAAAAAGGTCATTGTTAATAAAAGCGATAAGCAGCTAAACGTAGTGCTGGATCAGATACAACCTGGTAAATCGGTGGTTATTGATAATATACATTTTGATTTTGATAAATGGTACATCAGGAAAGATTCAGTAACTATACTGGACAAACTGGTTGAGATGATGAAAAAAAATCCCGGCCTAATAGTAGAGGTACAGGGACATACTGATTCGACCGGCGACAAAACATATAACCAGAAGCTATCAGAAAAACGAGCAGATGCAGTTGCAGAATATATTATAAAACATGGCATAAGTCCTGAGCGAATCAGCTCCAGAGGGTACGGAGAAACAAAACCAGTAGCATCCAACGAAACAAAGGAAGGCAGGCAAAAGAATAGAAGGACCGAATTTTATTTTAAATCTTAATTGGAAAGATGCATATCAATAATTATCAATAAAGGGGATATGAGCCCGTTAAATTCATTAGTCTTTACCGTGTAGATTATATCCACTGGTTTCTTTTGTGCTACAATAGCTTCATATTTATCTTTGCCATTCCATGCCATTGCCTCAAGTTTTATTGTTCCATCTACAATGCATTTTATATGTTTAGCATTAATAATATAATAGCTTGCAATAGAGCAATTGCGCGAAATAAAAGTAAAAGGCTTATGTCCTGCACCATACGGTTCAAACAGTTTTAATTCATCCAAAAAATCAAATGATATATAGTCAATAGGCAACTCATAATCATAGTGTATATTATTGTTACAGGTATCATACTGTTGTAAATAATCATGCAATAACTTTTCAAGCACCTCTATATTTTTTTTATGTATTGAAAATCCAAATGCCTGCTCATGACCGCCTAATTTTTCAAATATATGTTTAAATTGGGAAACAATTGAAAAAAAATCAAGGTGATTACCTACCCTTCCCGACCCTTTAACAACAGTGCTGTCAGTTTTATTGGCTATGACTATAACAGGCAACAGGGTTTGATCAGCTATTCTGTTTGCAATAATACCGGTCAATCCTTCCGGAATCTCATTAGATTGTATCATAATGATTTTTTTATTAGCGTTAGCACTATAGCTTTCGCTAAATTTGTTAACCAGTGTTTGTATAATATTTTTCCGTTCAGCATTGAGTTGTATTATTTCATCCAATATACCTTTTACTTCGGAAGATTTATCCATCAAAAAAAATTTTGCAGCCAATTCTGTTTTTCCAAATCTACCAGGTGTATTTAAAAGCGGTGATATATCCCAGCCAATAACATCTGCATTAATGGGTTTTGCAATATGCTCGCGAATAACGTTTATACCAGTATGATACGTTTTATTAAAAAATGAAATACCAGCGGTTACCAGTGTTCTGTTTTCATCCACCAGCGGCATCATATCTGCGATAGTTCCCATGGTTACCAGCGGCACCACATCTTTTATAAATTTCATCATCTTTTTTGATTGCTGGAACTGCATTTTCTGAGCCACTGTAACAGCAAAATCCAATGCAGAAGGAAAAACTTTTTCTGGTTCAATTTTCAAAAGATTTTTTTTGTTCGATAGTTCTCCTGAATAATCTTGTAAATTGAATAATTTTGCATGCTGTAATGCATTGACTGCCGCTACATCATAATGTAGTAGTATCGTGTTGGTATATTTATTTATAATATGCTGTATATCAGATATATCATCTACTACACCACATTCTTTAGTGCAGCCTCTGTGCATTACTTTATAATGATATGCATTACTGTCAACTGCACAAATAATGACATACTGTTCATAATATCTGGTATAGCTTAATAACAAAGCAATACATAACTTAAATGCAACTCCCACACCGGCAAGTTCTTTAAAAGGATAACTGCAAGTATGCAATTTTGGATTTATTATTACAGCATCAGGAAGTTCATCCGAAGGTTCATGATGATCGCATACAATAACATCCATACCATGAGCTTTCGCATATGCAATTTCTTCAACATCCCGTGTTCCGCTGTCAAGCGTTATGATGCATTGTACATCGCGCTTTCTAAATTCATCAATTATGGGGATGGTTAATCCATACAGCTCTTCTCCAACTGGATATCGATAACAATAATCCGCACCCAGTAGATCAAAAAGGTGTGATACAATAGTTAATGATGTCAATCCATCAATATCAGAATCTGAAAAAATCCCAAACTTTATTTTTTGCTGTATGCACTTTTTAATTAATACAATGGCTTCATTGATTCTATTGAAAAGAAATGGACTATAACAGTTAATGAGTTCAGGATTAAAAAAAATATAAGCCTTATAGGGAGTGTCAATACCTCGTAGTAATAATAGGTCTGCTGTTACATCAGTGATATTAAAAAGATGCAATAATGTTTTTTTTGATAGTTCAGCTGTTTTGGTATACACATTTTCCATCTTATATATAAATACTATATAACATTTATCTTTCTATTATTATTTTATATTTTTTTATCTGCAGCCTTCTTTGCCAAAAAATCTGCTCTTTCATTAAAGTTGCGCATAACATGCTCAATCTTAAAGTTTGGTATCTGTTTTTTTAATTCCATTACTTTATCATATAACTTTTTTATTTGTGAGTTATTTACCTGATATTCCCCCAGAAGCTGCCGCACCACAAGCTCAGAATCACTGCGTATTTTTAAAGTTTTAGTTTTAAAATAAATTGCTATCAGCATTGCCCGTATTAAAGCAATGTATTCTGCCTGATTATTTGTTTTTTTACCTATATATGACGATACTTTCCCAACAAACTGGTCATCATTATTATATATAACTATGCCTATTCCAGCCGGTCCTGGATTTCCTTTTGATGCGCCATCAACATACATTGTTAAAACTGATTCAGTAGGTATGGTTGATAACACTTCAAATCCATCAAATAGTTCTTCATCCGTTTCTTTCATCTCCATTGGGATCTGAGTGTTAATATTATTTTTCTTTTTTATGATAATCTTGCTTTTTGATTTTTGCTTATCAAATTGATTAACAATTTTTCGTGCTTCTTCAATTATAGCTAATACATCGCTACTATCAACATTAGCAAGCTCTGCAATCTTTTCTATACTCTTACCTTCAGCTAATAACTGCAATACTCTATCAATACTCAGTAACATTATTTTTCCCTTAAACTATATAGTGTAATTTTCATTTTCCATATAAACCATGAAGCTTCTCTTTCAGATTACGTGTCATGCTTATTCCGTTTTCCAAAATGACTTTTATTACTTTTGCCGTTCACAATAAATGCCAGAAGTATTATCTCTTTTATAATAATTCTATATATGCTATGTTATATAATTATTTTTACATTACGTCAACTTTAATTACAGCAATAAAAAATAGCTTAAAAACAAGTACAAAAAAGATACCATTTACAATATTATAGCTAATTTTTTAGATACAAAAACCTCCCACAATTAGTACAGGTTGCCGGTCTTGATTTTATAACCTCATCCTTTACATACACAGGTACCTGAAAATGACAGCCCATACAAATGCCATCTTCAAGTGGTACAATTGCATTCCCTTTTGTATCAATAACCTTTGCAAAACGCATACGTAAATCCGGTGGAAGCTCTGATATCCTTTTATTAAACTCCTTTGCATTATCTTCAGCTTGTTTTTGCATTACTTCTAATTTACCTTGTAACTGCTGAACATCATTTTCAATTTGTTGCAAACGTTTCGGCATCTCCACATGGAAAATCTCTAATTCACCTTCTATCTGCTCTACATCTTCCATATACTGTAAAAGTTGTTCTTCAATAGTATCTTTTTTTTTAGCCAGGGTATCCAGCTCGGTTTGCATTGATTCAAACTCGCGTTGCGATTTTAAAGAATTTTTTCTGCTATCCAGCAATTCAATCCTTGATTCTACATCATGCAATTCCATTTCCTTTTCTTTGATTTTCAATTTAAGCTGGTCAACTCTTGAACGCAAATCAGACATCCTGGCTCCAATGCTCTTCATTTCATCACGCCAGAAATCAATTGCATGACGTGAACGTGCAATCTCAGTTTTAGAATCTAAAACCTTATTCCATATAGCCTGAAGCTCTAACATTACATATATCTCATTTCCCATTTTGTACACCACAATGCATAGGATTTTGTTCTTTTTCTGAAATTATTAAACGAACATCGCTACAATGCATGGCATTTGTCAAGTAGTTGTATAGTTTTGAATGTAAAAAATGAAGGAGGGGTTTTTCGGAACTATAATGTCCAATATCAATAACCGCCACATCATGATTATTGGCATAGACTGCATCATGATAACCAACATCACCGGTAACAATGCAATCAACGGGATATGATTGTATGATAGCATTGATCTTTTTTGAACCTGACCCATTAAAAGCACCTATCGTTTTAATCTTTTTATCCAGATTGCCATAATAAATAATTGCCATGGTTTTAAGTTCATGCTGCAACTGCTCAATAAATTGCGATAACAACATTTCATCCTGCATACATCCAATGGCACCAAAACCAATTCCATTAAACCGCTTATCAGGAAATAACATTTTGATATCGTTAAGCCTGACAGTTTTTGCTAAAATATCCCAGCATAGTGCATCTAAATTGGTATGCACTGCATATACACTGATAGTATTTTGAATCAGCCGTATTGTCATGAAACCATGAACACTGGATATGGTAATATTTTTTAATGAACGGAAAAACATGGGGTGGTGTGTTATAATACAATTACATTTTTTTTCAATGGCTTCATCAATGATCTGTGGGGATATATCCATAGCTATAAGAATTCCGGTAACATTACTTTCATCAAAAGCTATCTGTCGCCCGGAATTATCATATTCCTCCTGATACATTAGAGGAAACTCATTATCCAGAAAATCAAATAGCTGTTTATGAGGTATATTCATGCAATCTCCTTTTTATGCTAACCACTATCTGTGCTACATCAAGAGGGTTTTGTCCAGCAATATATAACAACGGATCATCATCAACAACAATCATAATCTGCGATTTATCAAAACCCGTGTTCATAAGTTCATCAGGAGCAGTCACCTGTATAACCGGCACATCCATAGCATGAGCTATCGCCCTGATGGCATTACTATTTTTTATACTTATAGCTGTGCGATAGTTACCTTTAATTTTCTGCATCATATCAGCAAGCGGATGTTCAACATTACATGCTGCGTCTTTTATCTTGAAGACTGAATCCTGATGGGTTATGATACCTCCCGGAAAGAGAGCAAAATCAGTTTGATTTATAGGATACGGAAGGGCATACCCAATATTGGATGAACCGCTCACAAGGATATCGCCGCACTGTGCAGCCTGAATAACAGAAAATGCTTGTTCTACCTCATGTATAACTTCTTCTTTATAGTTATTATTAACAATATCAACTAAATGATTGGTGGGACCATGCCCTTTACCCAATGGCAATGAAAATTGTATTGCTTTTGTAATAAATGCTTTTGCCTTTGCTATGGCTTCTATGGCGTTGTATCCATTAGCTAAATATGATGCAATCGCGGCAGAAAAGGTACATCCTGTACCATGTGTGTTTTGTGTATTTATTTTTGTGCCCTGCAAAATGGTATAGTCGTTCCCATCATAAATAACATCATCGGCACTATCATTCAGATGGCCGCCTTTTATAACGACATATCGCGCACCAGATGAATGAATTTGCTTTGCAACCTTTTTCATATCATCTATTGTTTGTATGGTTAAACCAGTTAAAACCTCAGCCTCATGGAGATTTGGAGTAACAACATGCGCCACCGGTAAAAGAAGATTAATCACAGCACTGATGGCATCGTGAGAAAGCAGTGTTGATCCGCCCTTTGCAACCATGACAGGGTCAACAACAGTATACGGTATGGAATATTTCTTTATATTCGATGCTACCAATGCAACAATCTCAGAGCTGGCAAGCATACCAGTTTTAGCCGCATGTATGGGGATATCAGATGCTACTGCATCAAACTGTTTTTGAATCATATCAAGAGGTACCGGCATATAATCACTTACACCCAATGTATTCTGTGCAGTGATTGCTGTGATAATCGTCATACCATAATTACCCAGAGCGGTTATTGTTTTTACATCCGCCTGTATACCGGCGCCACCGCCAGAGTCAGAACCAGCTATGGTAAGCACATTATTAATATATGATGCAGTATCCATATTCCATGTCATGGTATATCAACAGTTATACTACAATAAATGAGTTCTATATATAGTATAGGTGAAATCACAGTTTATAGGTAATAGGTACACCATAATTTTCAAGAAAAATTTGTAAAACCTATTACATTATTTTGCAGTTCTTGTTGTTACTATTATCTATACAACTATAGTCTTACCCTGCTTTTCTGTCATGGTGATGGTGCATGGTGTTTGCCCATTGACAATCCTTTTAGCTTGACTGATTTTTGATTATGTGTTCTGCTTTCTTAACTTTTTATGATTACTTCTTTTAGTTTGTTGTTTATTCATATTGTAAATTGTAATCGTTTGTGACAGCTATCTATTGCAACAAACATTTTTATATGCTCTGAGGAGTGTACTCCATGAACTACAATGAAATTTTTAAACTTACTGCTGATACACGCTGGAATGTAGTTGCTCAGGATGAAAATCTATGGCGCGTTGGTATCTACCATCCGGAATACAACAGTGCCCATGAAATTGACAGGTTAGAAAAGCACAGTTGCCCTGAACTTTTTATTTGTGTCAATGGACAGTGTGGCTTGCTATTGCGTGAAGGAAACTGGGAACATCAGCTCATCATGAACCCGCTTGAAGCTATTATGGTAACCAGTTATCACAATGGATTTAAGGTTGACAAAGATGGCTTTTTTATAGTAGCTGAACGTACTGATTTTACAACCAACTTTATTGAACGAGATAAACCGTGAAACCAGATGCAAATACAACGGTATACTGTATCATAGGCAATCCAGTAAGGCATTCATTGTCACCTGTCATGCACAATGTTGCCTTTGAACATCTTCATATAAATGCAATCTACGTTGCATTCCAACCACAGTCTGCACAAAAAGCAATTGAAGCAATGAAAACATTGGGGATACAGGGAGCAAGTGTAACGATACCGTTTAAGGTTGAACTGGCATCTCTATGCGATGAGGTTGACGATCTGGCACTGGAAATTGGTTCGGTTAATACTCTCATCAATGTCAATGGCAACATAAAAGGGTACAATACCGATGGCAATGGTCTCATCAAAGCGTTAGAGCATCATGCTGTTGATTATGTACATAAAAATGTTTTAATCATTGGCAACGGCGGTTCCGCAAGAGCTATCGCCTACACATTAGCACACAACAATGCACATATTATCATCTGTGGAAGGAATGAAAATAATGTGATGCATCTGGTACATGATCTACAGCATCATGGTATATCTGTCAATAGCTGTTTACTTCATGATTTGCACCCTGATACAACATTGCCTTTTGACATCATCATCAACACTACTCCCGTTGGCATGTCACCGCATGCGGATACCAGCCCCATTAATGAACATTGTATACATCCCCATCACATAATCGTTGATATCATTTATTCCCCGCGTGAAACCATGTTGATAAAAAAAGCACGTAATAAAGGTTGTAAAACCATAACCGGTGAATATATGCTGCTTTATCAGGCATGTATGCAGTTTGAGCTATGGACGGGAAAACCAGCCCCATTTGAAATTATGTATAACGCACTAACTCAGGCATTGCAGTAACCATGCTGCCGCCTTTTTTACAATCGCTTGTGAATAATGAATCGGTTCATTCAGCGCGCTATGTACACTATTCACCCGATGCTATTGTTACATTGCTGAGCCTGCTTCATAATCCGCATACAGCCATTAAAACAATACATATTGCCGGAACCAATGGTAAAGGTTCCACGGCATATATGATTGCTGCCATGTTGCAGGCAGCAGGTTACCGTGTTGGACTTTATACCTCGCCGCATCTTCTGCGGTATAATGAACGTATCACTGTCAATGGTAATGAAATAGCTGATGAAACAATAGCACATTTCAGCACTATCATTGAACAACTATGTACAAAGCATAATCTGCACATTACATTCTTTGATGCATTTACCGCCATGGCATTTTTGTACTTTCAAAACTCAGTTGATATTGCAGTTATTGAAACAGGACTTGGCGGAAGGCTTGACTCAACCAATGTTGTAACTCCTCTTGTGAGTGTTATAACACCCATTGCGTATGATCACACTGCAATACTGGGAAATACTCTGCAACAAATAGCATACCAGAAAGCGGGTATCATAAAACAAAACACACCTGTTGTTATTGCGCACCAGCATCCAGAAGCGCTTGCAACACTGCGGCATGAAGCGGCATTAAACAATGCACCCATTATTTTGTTTAATACCAATATTCACTGTTCAATAACATCAAATCATCCCGTGTTAACATGTGATGTTGTGTGCAATCATCCGCTGTTTGGCGGTTTGCAAAAATGTAGCAATGTCACCATCCCGTTAGCTGGGAGCTTTCAAGCATACAATGCTGCGGTTGCCATAGCTGCAGTTTTACTTTTAAAAAATTATTATTGGGCGATAGTCACTGATGATATAATCAAAGCTCTATCAACCATAACCATCCCGGGAAGGAGCCAGTTGTTTGGTGAAGATCCATTGATACTGTTTGACTGTGCACACAATCCGGAAGCGATGCAAACCACAGTAGAAGCCCTGATAAACACCTATTCCGGGTATGATTGTATATTTTGTGTAAGCTTTATGAACGACAAGGATATCCACTCTTTGCTAACTATCATACAGCGCTATACACAGCATCCAGTATATTATCTCCCCCTCAATGACAGCAGAAGCTATTACCCTGATGATGAAGTTATCAAAAACTATCATCTCATCATTACTGATGATATACATTTACCAGTAACTATCGCCAAAAAAAGCCCTGGAAAAACTATGGTGCTATTTACCGGTACATTCCGATTATATCCATTGGTTCAAACTATTCACAATGCTTGATGTGCATTAACACAGCAATGCATCGATATTGATAATAAAAATTCATCAATTGTCATTACTGCCAAATGTACGCACCTGAGCACTGTTCATAGATAATAACAATTATAAAAAATGGATGTGTTCAAAAAATATTTTATAATAATGTATTGATTTTAGTAATATTATTTTTTTATGATACAATTATATTATGGAATTCCCAATAAAAAAAGGATATGCCATATAAAAAAATTAATTTATAAAGGAGATTATTTAAAACAATGGATCTATCAGAACTATTACCCAAAGAACATCTAATTTCCATTAAGAGTACAGAAAAGCAACTGGTAATAAAAGAGTTAATTCACAAGTTGCAGGAATTAGGGAAACTGGATAATGCCGACAGGTATTATACACAGGTCATACATCGTGAAACACTGGAAAATACCGGTGTTGGTAATGGTTTTGCAATCCCGCATGTTCGCACCGATTCAGTCAAAAAATTGCTTACTGTATTTGGAATATGTAATGAACCAATTGAATACGAATCGTTTGATAAACAGCCGGTTAAATATGTCATGCTCAGCATATTTCCCACATCACTCAGCACCAAGTATCTTTACCTGGTTGGTATGATGGCGCGAATATTTTCAAGCTCAGAGAAACGAAGTAAAATCGATGAAGCACGAACACCGTCAAAAATATATCCAATACTAACAAAAGAAGCAAAACTTTATTTTGAATCGCTAACCGAAATCAATAAGGAAGATGAACATATTGAGAATCTTTCTGGCATTCCTTCCACTGACCTTGACCTGCTCATACGGCTTGACCAGCTTTACCGCCTGTATGATACCGGCGATACATCCGAAGCATTAACAAGAAAGATTAATGAATTACGGAAATTTATTGATAACCGCTCACTTTCATATTATGAACGTATGAGAAAAAAATGTCAAAATCCTTTTGCCATTCTGGAAAAAAATGCCTGCGGTGGATGCCACATGGTTATACCGCCAGTTGAAATGGCAAAGATTAAATCTAAAAAGCACCTTGCAGTGTGCACCTATTGTGGAAGGTTTTTAATCACAGTATAAAATAGTATAAAAATGTTTAATCATTATATTATAACAGGTATCTGAAACGGTAACAAAACCATTCTTTTATAAGTTGTGTAGACGATCTTCGCTGGTATTGCTCAAATACTATCTCTTTACTTTGTTTAATATCTTTTAAAAACTGTTTCTTCATCTTATTCCCAAAATTCTGATCAAGAACAATAGCATTAACCTCAAGATTAGCATTAAAACTGCGTCTATCTAAATTTGTTGAACCTACTGTTGACCATATATCATCTATAACAGCGGTTTTTGCATGTAATACCGTTGGGATATATTCATAAATACGGATATGATTTTTAAGAAAACGTTTATAAAGGTATCTGCTTGCATATTGAACAAATGGGATATCACTAACCGAGGGTAATAGTATCCTGACATCTACACCTCTCTTTGCTGCATGGATCAATGCCCTGCTAATTTTACTATCAGGGACAAAATACGCATTTGCTATATAGATATATTTTTGTGCATTGGCAATTGCTGCTAAATATGTCTGGTAAATCGGCTTTACATTTTTACGAGAATAACTGCTTAAAACCAATACAATAGTATCACCTTTATGATTAATAACAGGAAAATACCTGGCTATATCAACAAGAGCGCCGCCCTGTCTATGCCAGTTTTCCAGAAAAAAATACTCTAAATCACGTACTGCTGGCCCTTCAATTTTCAGGTGAGTATCCCGCCAATTTTCACCTCCATATTTTTCTCCGGCATATTCATTCCCTATATTCATCCCACCTACAAATGCTGTGCTGCCATCTACAACCATGAGTTTACGGTGATCTCGTAGATATAAATTGAAATATTTACGCCAGGGTATAATGGGATGGAACTCAATTAATTCAACTTTGTTTTTTCTCAAATATTCAAAAAGCTCGCCAGAAGTATTAATGCACCCCACAGCATCATAGATGATATTAACATCTACACCTTTCTTTGCCTTTGCTGCTAACTTACGTGCAACTTTCCAGCCAATATCATCACTATTAAAAATATATGTTTCAAGATTAATACTTAATGTTGCACTATCAATAGCAGCAAATAATTCATCAAAAAATAAATCGCCATTGTTGATAAGGGTAACCTTATTGCCGCCTGAAAATCCGGATATACCATACTTTTTTATTGACTTTAAAAATTTAGGTAAAAAAAATCTATTTTTGATTTTATGTATAACATCACTATAACTGATTCTATGTCCTGAACCTTTGAATCTATGGTTTAAACGTCCATGGGTTTTCTTTTGTGATTTTTTCATGAAATGAGAACATATTTTTATTTATAATGAACAACTTCAGGAGTATTTATATCTCCAACTGTTCCATTTTTCTCAGGTTTAAAATAGATTGTTTGGTTCTTGATGCCAGCATACACCTTATGGCATCCTTTAAATTTCCCATTTAATATCTCAACCGCCAATCTGTCTTCAATCTCGTTTTGCACAGCTCTTCTAAGATATCGCGCACCATATTTGTCATTAAAACCTTTACTGACAAGATAGTTCTTTACTTTATGCGATACTAACAGTTCAATGCCCTGCTCTGTTAAATGTTCATTGACCTCCTGTAATAATAAATCAAGAATCTGCCGTATATGGTGCTCATTCAACTTATGGAAATGGACAACTGCATCAATTCTATTTAAAAATTCCGGACTGAATAATCGTTTAACTTCTTCGTCAACATTCTGGAATTGAATTTGATTGGCATTGATTTCATTAAATCCCATCTTACCTATCTTTTGGAATTCACGATTACCAGCATTAGAGGTCATAATAATAACAGTATCCACAAAGCTTGTTACAGAACCAAAATTATCGGTAAGTTCGCCTTCTTCAAGTACCTGTAATAATATATTGAATACATCAGGATGGGCTTTTTCAATTTCATCAAATAGTATCACGGAATATGGCCTGCGTTTTACCTTTTCAGTTAATTGTCCTCCTTCTTCGTACCCAACATATCCGGGAGGAGCGCCAATTAAACGCGATACAGAATGTTTTTCCATAAATTCGGACATATCAAACCTGATAAGGGCATCGTCATCATCAAATAAAAACTCGGCTAATGCTTTAGCCAATTCAGTTTTCCCAACACCAGTAGGGCCAAGAAAAATAAATGAACCAATAGGCCTTTGAGCACTTCGCAGCCCCGTGCGAGAGCGTCGTATTGCCCTGCTGATGACATTGATTGCATTATCCTGTCCAATAATTCGCTTATGGAGCTCCTGCTCCATCTGTAATAATTTCTGGGATTCGGACTCCTCAAGCTTTTCTACAGGTATTTTTGTCCATTGTGCAACAACGGTAGCTATCTGTTTTTCATCAACTACCACTGCATAGTCATTGATGCGCTGCTGCCAATCGCTTATCTTCTGTGAAAGAAGAGCTTTTCTTTCAATGATTGTGTCACGGATTGATGCTGCCTGTTCATATTCCTGAGCCTTAACAAGATTATTTTTACGATCATTAAGCTCTTCAATCTCCTGTTCTAATAATTCAATATCAACAGGCCTTTCACAGTTTTCCAATCTTGCCTTTGAACCTGCTTCATCAATAACATCTATTGCCTTATCCGGTAAATATCTATCATGTATATATCTGTTTGCATACAGAACAGCTTTCCTGATAGCTTCATCGGTATAGCGCACCTTATGGTGAATTTCATAGCGCTCTTTTAATCCAAATAAAATTTCAACAGCTTCATCAGCCGTTGGTTCATCTACCATAACTGTTTGAAAACGCCGTTCAAGTGCAGCATCTTTTTCAATGTATATACGATATTCATTGAGTGTTGTTGCTCCAATACACTGGAGCTCACCACGTGCCAGCGCTGGTTTTAAAATATTAGCAGCATCGATAGCTCCTTCAGCAGCTCCCGCACCTATAATGGTATGAAGCTCGTCAATAAAAAGGATAACATTGTCCGAGCCTTTTATCTCTTTCATGATGCGTTTTAAACGTTCTTCAAATTCGCCACGATATTTAGTACCAGCTACAACAGAAGCTAAATCCAATGATAATACTCTCTTGTTAAAAAGAGGTTCAGGCACATCATGATGAATAATACGCTGTGATAATCCTTCCACAATTGCAGTTTTACCTACACCAGCTTCACCAATCAGTACAGGATTATTTTTTGTTTTACGGGATAAGATGCGGATTACTCGTTCTATTTCAGTATCACGCCCTATTACAGGGTCCAATTTATCTTCAGCAGCCAATCGTGTTAATTCAATGGCAAACTCATCCAGGGTAGGTGTTTTTGTTTTATCATTACCTTTTTGCTGTGTGCTCCCATCAGGAGTAACACCCAATATCTTCTGTACTTCACTTTTCAAAACATTATAATCTATACCTGCACGGATAAGCGTATCAATGCCAGAGCATGTTCCATCCCTGAAAATAGAAAGCAAAAGATGTTCTGTACCAACATAGTTGTTTTTCAATTTACGAGCTTCATCTTTTGCTATTTCAATAATCCGGGTAAAACGAGCACTCAGCGGAAGATTGCCCAGTATTATTGTAGAACCTGACCTCCGAATTGACTGCTCTATATTTCTGCGTAGTATTTCAAAATTTACTCCCATATTTTTCAATATGCGTGCAGCGACGGAGTCATCATCCTTTAACAGGGCAAGCATAATATGTTCCGGCCCTAAAGCATCAGAATTTAACCGCCGCCCTTCTGCCTGTGCCAGAACTTCTAATACTTTTCGTGACCTCTTGGTATAGTCAAACATCTTTTTTTACTCCTTATCTCCGAATCTCTTTCGAAGATATGCTGCTCTGAAGGAATCACCTTCTTCAGATGTGGCAAAAATTTTTCCTGCTATTTTCTGAAGATGTGATACCTGTATATGTATCATTAAATCATTAATTGCAGAAAGTTCAATATTTTTTAATACGGATAATACAACACCCAGCCGAATAAGCGATAAATGCTCAATAGCTTCCGCATAATTCATTGTCCTTGAAAATGCAACAATTGCATATGATCTCCAGATCATATCTTCCAGCATATCTTTATGATGCTGATAATATTCTTCACGGGCATTATTTTCAAGATCAATAATAATACTGATAACCTTATCAACTTCTTCTATAATATCTATCTCAGATTTTCCTAATGTTGCTTTATTGCTGACGATATATATGCTACCTACTGTTTTTGTTGCATCATGGACAATTCCTTTTATCTGAGCCTGATATTCACGTACAATCTTAATAACCTCACCCATATTTTTTGTTGCTGTCAACATGGGCAAATGCAACATTGCTGAAACACGCAATCCTGTCCCCACATTTGAAGGACAGGTGGTTAAAAATCCAATATCATCATTGAAAGCATATGAAATGTACTTGTTTAATTCATCATCAATTTCATCGGCTAATTTGAAAGCTTCCAGCATCTGTAATCCAGGTTTTATAACCTGTATACGTATGTGGTCCTCTTCATTTATAAGAATGGAAAAATTTTGCTGATGATCAAAAACAACAGAGCTGTAATCACTTAATTCCATCTCATGAGTGATGATATCACGTTCACATAAAAAACGTCGGTCATCAGAACTGCAATCACGCAGATTAACAAATTGAGTATTTTGAAATAACGTTGAAGCAATAACAGCCTGTCGCACTATGGTTTCCAGTATGGTTATATCAGATTCCCGCATTTTAGTGGCAAAAGGTAACGATGGCAAATTTCTTGCAAACCTTACACGGGTTGTCATAGCAACATCTGCCAGAGGACCTATTCTTGCCCAGAAGGGTGATTGTTCCAACAACTGTTCAAACATTATGCCCCCTGTTGATTTTTCAGTTTTATTATCTCATCTCGTAATTTTGCTGCTTCTTCATAATTTTCATTTTCTACTGCAACTTCAAGCATATTTTCAAGGTCATGAAGCGATAACGTTGCAACATTTTTCAAACGCATTGAATCAAGCATTACCTTTGATTTTCTATGCTCTATATATTTCAGTGGCATTTTCCCAATATGAAATGTTGAACCATGATATCCTGATAAGATTGGTGTTAAAGCTTCCTTAAATGAGCTATAGCAATCTGCACAACCCAGCTTCCCTGTTCGTTTATAATCTATGAGTGTCCATCCACAGGTGGCACAGGTGTTACTATCAACCATATCATTCATATCATTCATATCCTTTACATCCAGAAAGGACATCATATCAGAAACCGTAAGAGAAAAACCACCGCCGTGTGAGCTTAGACCCATATCGCGGGCACAGTTATCACACAAATGAACTTCAGTTTTTTCATTCCTGATGATCTCAGTCAAATGGACTGTTGCTTCTCTTAGTTTACACCGTTCACATATCATAGTTCATCTTCCATAGTAACTATCAAACACTTACACATCCTTTCATCATATAGTATACTATAAAATAAGTTTATATGCAAGCCCATTTTTAAATCATTTTAATAAAATTTTATCTTTTTACTAAAAATTACCAAAATATATTGACATTATAGAATGATAGTATATTGAGTGAGCAATCGGGTCAAACCGATTTATTTTTTTTTATGGGATATACTTTATGGCAGTATCAAAAAAATTACAAACATTGATAGAACAGGATAATCAATATCTTTTTCAAAATTATGGCACCCGGTTACCGGCTTGTTTTATAAAAGGGAAAGGGAGCGAACTCTTTGACCAGGATGGCAAACGGTATATTGACTTTTTTGCCGGGATTGCAGTCAATTCGTTGGGATATAATCACCCGGCATTGAATAGCGCTCTACATAAACAGATTGATGCTATTATGCATTCATCAAATTGGTTCTTCAACAAACAGCAGATAGAAGCCGCTCAATTGCTTTCGGAAACATCATTCCCGGGCAAAACCCTTTTTACAAACAGCGGCACCGAAGCTAATGAAGCTGCAATAAAATTAGCACGAAAATATGGAATATCCCAATCCAATGATAAGTATCATATCATATCGTTCACAAACTCATTCCACGGCAGAACGTTTGGTGCCATGTCGGCAACTGCTCAGGAAAAGATTCGTTCAGGGTTTGGCCCGATAGTTCCTGGTTTTATCTATGTGCCGTTTAATGATGTCACACAATTTAAAAAGACACTGGAAGCCAATAAAGGAAAAATCTGCGCAGTGATAACCGAGCTTGTTCAGGGCGAAGGTGGCATAACAGTTGCCGATAGTTACTTTATAAAAGAAATCAGCTCATTATGTAAAGAGAACAATATTTTATTAATAATTGATGAGGTACAGACGGGTATTGCCCGTACTGGCAAGATGTTTGCCTATCAGCATTATGACATACAGCCTGATATCATATCGCTTGCTAAAGGTCTTGGAGGTGGTGTCCCTATCGGTGCCATTCACGCTCAAAATATTTTGGTGGAATTTTTTCCAAAGGGAACACACGGGACAACCTTTGGCGGCAATCACCTGGCTGCTGCAGCAGCAAAAACTGTTCTGGAACATTGCAAAAAAGAATCCTTGCTCAACAATGTCAATACCATGGGCAAACTTATTGTAGAGAAACTATCGCTTATGAAAAAAAAATATCCTACCCTTATTATTGATGTGCGGGGTATTGGTTTGCATATTGGAATTGAGCTTTCAATGGCAGGGCAACCCATTGTTGTTGAAGCATTAAAAAAAGGTTTAATTATCAACTGTACTGCCGAAAAGGTAATTAGAATAATGCCGCCTTTGACCATTAACAAAAAACTTGTTACTGAGGGGTTGTCTATCCTTGATAGTATTTTTGCAGGAGTAACAGCATGATTGGTAAAATTCCTAAGGTAAAAACAAAAGATTTGCTCAGTATTACAGACTTTTCTAAAGAAGAAATTATTGCTATCTTTGAATATACACAAAAGATGAAAGACGAACTTAACCATGGCAAAACACACAATTTTCTTGAGGGTAAAACACTGGGGATGATTTTTGAAAAGACATCAACCCGTACACGAGTTTCGTTTGAGGTTGCAATGTTTCAGCTGGGCGGTTATGCATTGTTTTTAAGCAGAGACGATATACAGTTAGGACGTGGAGAAACAGTTGGTGACACAGCTAGAGTTTTATCACGCTATTTAGATGG
This sequence comes from Spirochaetota bacterium, assembly GCA_035420565.1. GTDB lineage: Bacteria > Spirochaetota > UBA4802 > UBA4802 > UB4802 > UBA4802. Next base: position 26,743 of record DAOLVF010000019.1, read on the forward strand.
AATCATGATACGATGTTATGCTCATGCAACAGCGCTGGAATTAGCTGAAAATGCAACCATACCGGTGATAAACGGGCTAACCGATATGTTTCATCCTTGCCAGGCATTAGCTGATTTTTATACAATTTACGAGCACAATAAAAATTTTAAAAATGAGAAATTGGCATTTGTTGGTGATGGTAATAATGTTGCTCAATCGCTCATGCTTACCGCAGCTATGCTGGGTGTAAACTTTGCGCTGGCATGCCCTAAAGGATATTATCCTGCAAAAAATGTAGTTGAGATGGCTTTTTCAATAGCTTCAAAATCAGGCAGTGTTATTACTCTGACAAGTGATATTGCACTGGCGGTTGAACAGGCTACTTATCTTTATACTGATGTGTGGGTTAGCATGGGGCAGGAAAAGGAAGCGTCTCGACGGAGAAAAAATTTTGCAAAATACAAAATAACAATGAAGATTCTGGATAAATGTGCTCCCAATTGCAAAGTAATGCACTGCTTACCTGCCCACCGCGGTGAAGAAATTACCGATGAGGTCATAGATTCACCCCAATCCATAGTATTGGATCAGGCCGAGAACAGGCTCCATGTACAAAAGTCTATTTTATGTGCTTTAATGGCAAAATAGTACTGCACTTAATTGTATCCATTTTTTCTATAAACAGCAACACGGTTTCTTCCGCTTTGTTTAGCCTGATATAATGCCTCATCGGCATGTTTTATGATCATTTCCAGCTCTTCGTCTATATCCGCCAATGAGGCAATCCCTGAGCTTATGGTTACTGTTATTAAATGGTCATTGTCGTTAAATGTACATTCCTCCACTATATTCTTGATCCTTTCAGCTACTATCACAGCATCATCTGGCATTGTCTCAGGCAAACAGATGATAAACTCTTCGCCACCATACCGTGCATAGATATCCAGGGTACGTAGCTGTGATACAACCTTTTGTGCTATTTTTTTTTAAAATATCATCACCTTTAAGATGTCCATAGGTATCATTGATATTTTTAAAATGATCGAGATCAAATATAATAATGGAAAAAGGACGATTAACTCTCCTGGCACGTGCTAATTCACGCGAAGCTGTTTCAAAAAAATATCGCCTGTTTGCAATGCTTGTTAATTCACATGAACTTGTGCAGTTTTTACTATAACCATCAATATTTAGCTTGACTATAATGCCCTATACTTCAACGTACCAATATACTAT
>DAOLVF010000020.1:0-27402 GCA_035420565.1 Spirochaetota bacterium
CTATTGAAGAAAAAGTTACTATTAACGAAAAAAAACTTGAACATGCATTGGCAGCGTTGCGTAAATTGGCAAGTGTTGATAAAAAAGTGCATGCCATCTTGAAAGAGTTTAATTTATTATAAAATTGATTGATACATTTTTTAAATTTAAATCTCATCTATTTTACAAGATTTTTTACTATTATCCTGCCATTTTTTAGTTCCATTGAATCGATGTGGGTACTCCGTCAATGATAGGTTGATGTGTGCTATTGTCGTGGTATGTTTTTTATTTGAAGATACCATTGCATTTTGTATTGCGCCACTCAATAGTGCAATGTATCGTCAGTGCAATGAACAGTGCTTTTATCTTTCCTCTTCATAAAAACATAATCGTATATTCGGCAAAAAAACTGTTACTGCATAGTTTGCTTTTTTTATAAAAAAGGTTGCATTTTGAAAAACTATCGGTACAATAAGGATTGTTTTTTTGAATGAAACTATATACTATCAGGAGGAGCCATGAAAAAGTTTGTCATAGTATTTGCGTTAGTATTTTTTGTCTGTGCAATTGCGCAGCATAGTATCAGCATCTCGTTAAATCCAAAGAGAGTTGCATGCGAGCAGTCATGCACTGAAGGAAAAAAGAAATGTTTTGCAGATGCAAAAGATAGCGAAGTTAAAAAAACAGCATGTAAGGTTGCCTTTGACGAGTGTATGCAGAAATGCGCTAAAGATTTTCAATAAAATAACTGGTTTATTTTTTATTGAAGTAAATATTCCAAACAGGATTGAAATATTTGGCGATAGTTATCCTGAAAGTTGATTCAGTATCTAACGTTGTATTCTGGATTCCGGGTCAGGCCCGGAATAACGGTGTTGAAAAAGAGATCCCAGGTTAAGCCGGGGATGACAATGAGGTGGTATGTCATTGCGAAAGGAGTGAAGCATCTCTTATATAATCGAATAGATTCATTGGGACTGTTTCACTCAGAATGACAAAAAGTGCAGTGCCTCTTATAATGACAATGGTGAATAACACTATTCTCAGAGGAGTTACCCATGGCCGGTGTGCGGCTACCCATAGGGGATGAACATTATACATCCCTCACCATCAGGAAATAATATTCCCCCTCGTCTTGCGAAGGAGAATGACCGCGGTGAGGTTAATAATTATAGTTCTGGAGGAAAAGTTAATGAAGCGAAAAATTGTAATCACTGTATCGTTAGTTATTTCGTTGCTGGTAATTGTCTATGCTCAAAATACCAATAGGCTAAAGGAATCTGGTTTTAACAATGCTTTTACACTACCACCTGAAACACCATATGAACAGTACGTTGAGTTGATGACCAAGGTTATAGCTGCTGCTCGTCTTGAAACTGACAATAAAGAAGCAATTGTGGCTATGAATAGTCCGTTTGTATATAAACCGGCAGAAAAGCCAGTAAATAATATCTATTCAAAGGGAATATTGTTAATTCATGGTTTATCGGATTCCCCCTATTTTTTACAGGCTATAGGTAAGTATTTTGCAAGCAAAGGTTTTTTGGTTTATGGACTACTTTTACCCGGGCATGGGACTGTTCCGGGTGATTTATTAAAGGTAACCTATGATGAGTGGATAAAAGCTACCCATTATGGCATGCTTCAGTTAAAGAAAAATGCACAAGAGGTTTATATGGGTGGATTTTCTACCGGGGCAACGTTGTCGGTTAACTATGTGTTGTCTAACACAAATCATGATGTTAAAGGCTTATTTTTATTTGCCCCCGCTTTTGCTATCAATTCAAGCGTAGCATGGTTAGCACCTATTGTAAGCACATTTAAAGATTGGACTGACATCGATGATGATGTTGACTATACCAAGTATCAGTCGTTGACTTTAAATGGAGCAGCACAAACATACAAGCTCATAAAAAAGGTTGATAGCTATTTTGAGGAAGGTAAAACAATTTCGGTGCCGGTATTTGTTGTTCAGAGTATTGATGATGAAACGGTAAAAGCAGAGCGCACCTTATATGTTATGAAAAATTATGTTACTGGCAAAAAAATGTTTGTTTTATATACTACACAGCCTGAGAAAGATTATGATGGTGAAGGCAATTTTGTTGTAACGGTTAACAGCTTTTTACCAAAAGAGAAAATTTTAAATTTTCCGCATATATGTGTTACCATACCGCCTGATGACCCCCATTATGGCAGAAATGGTGATTATAGAAATTGCTTGTATTACAAACAGGGCAGCCCTGAAAGGAATAAATGTTTAACCGATCCCAATATCTGGAAAGGAGAAACCACAGCAGAGAATATTGAAAAGTATAAGGTCATTGCACGGTTAACGTATAATCCCTATTTTGATGAAATGTGCCAGAAGATTGTTGAGTTTTTAAATATAATTAAAAAATAATGCTATTGAGCTTCTAAGGTAAGTTGTAGTATACATATGCGAAAGTATAAAATTATGCGGATATAGTTTTTTATGATTAGATAGCAATGCTTCTAATAGATTTTGATTCCGGGAGAGGTCCTGAATGACGGTATTAAAGTCATCCTGAACGTGATTCAGGATCTCAGTTGATTGCTGAGATTCCGGTTCAAGTCCGGAATGACAGTGAGTTGGTATATTTTCCTGAGCAATAGTGAAAGATTATGTTGTTTGGAACAGGAATTTTTCAGTTGCTTTGTTTCTGTAAAATGACAATGGTGCATAATTCTATCTCCAATGCTTCAGTATGAGGCTACCCATAGAGGTTCACCACTTACTTTTTTAAGCACGCCACAAAGCCCCGAAGATGTTGCGAAAGCAGTTGTAAAAGCTATTACAACAAAAAAGCCTGAAATAGTGGTTCCTGCTTCGCCAGGGTTTATAACGCGACTTATTATGGTGTTCCCATTTTATTGCTGTTCCCATTATGAAAAACATTTTTAGTGGTACCCACATAAATAGTCCAATTATACTTAATTTCTAAAAATATATGCTATAATTACTCTATATAGTTTTAACGGTATGGAGGGTGCTCATTGACTAATACGGTTAATGGCAATAAATCTTTTTTTATTTCAAAGCAATTATAACATCATGAACGAGGCAATTATGGATTATCTAAAACTTTACCGACGATTTTATCTGGATATGTTGATCCATGGCAATGCGCTATCTGCAATTATTGGTGCACCGCTTACGGTATTATTCTTTATTTTACAAACAGAAATAACACTTTCCAACCTTCATGTGGTGGTAGTGCCGGGTATTATTGTTTTTGTTGTTGTTACATTAATGACGTATGTCTGGTATCAGTATTTGTTTGCTCCCTTCAGGTGGTTTTTTACTGCAAAAGCTAAAGGAACTCAATTTTCAGAAAAGCATGCTCTTATGCTTAAGGAGCGTATGAGCAGTGTAGCAGTGCTGTTTTCTCTGGGATTGATAGGTCAATGGACAATTGGGCTTGCTGTATTTAGTATTACCAGCGCATTATTGTATGGGCTTACCTTTGATCAATTATTATACCTGTGGTTTGGCGGTATACTATCGGTTGGGATTTCCATTCCTTTTGGATCGTATTTTATTTCAAAAACAATAAAACGATTAACCGATGATGGATTGTTTGATGAAGTCAAGAATGTGATCAGTGTAAAACCTGTAACAACATTTGGCTCACTTATTCCTATACTGACAGGTTCTACAAGTATGGTCAATGTTTTGCTGGTTATCGTGCTGGTAACATTTGGCATAGTACTATCGCATGGCTACATGAAAACCATGTTCGCACAAAATATCAATAGCATATCCAATCAAGCGGCGCATAAGCTGGATGATATGATTGATGGAGTTATCATTGATTGTAAACTGGTATCGTTGTTACCCGATAGAAACATGATAAACCGTATTGTATCCTTGAAAAAATATTATGCTGATTATGCCATTATTGAAAATGGTAATGTTACAACATCCGGAACGGGACGATATGATGCAATTATTGAAAAGGGGATGCTATCAAGGAAATCATTGGGTCAGGATGGTGAATTTATTACAAAGCCAATTGTATATGAAAAGGATAAAAAGGCATACGTTGTTATTGGTGACACAATAAATGGAAGGATATATGCTGGTTTGATTGCGGTTGATGCTATTAAAGAGCAAATCTTTAAGGATGTTACCATTGGAAGAACTGGTTATATATTTGTTACCTATGAGGATGGGAGTGGTTTGGTACATCCACAGATTGATATAACCAGCGATGCGTTAACTCATTATGAATGGAGTAAAAAACTCATAAATAATCATAATACTTTAATAGCATATAAATTTAATAATGACGACAACTATGGATATTGCACAAAAAGTGGCAGGGGCTTTTTATTAATAGCAAATATCCCCAAATCTGAGCTCAATGAATATTCAAAGTTGCTGGCACTGCTATCATTAGGGGTTGGTTTATTCTGGTGTGTTGTTGCTACAGTTATATTATACAGAACTAACCGTGGCCATTTAGAGCCATTGAAGAATGCGCGTGAGGTCATTAGCAAGGTTGCACAGGGTGATCTTACACAAAATCTGGATATTATAAAGGGTGATGAGGTTGGCATATTATCATCTGCTGTAAATATATTGATTAAAGAATTGCGCGAGGCGATAGCTCATATTATCAGGATATCTGATGAATTGGCTTCATCATCAACACAGATGTCACAGTCAATTACATCCTTTGCCGATAATGTTCAGAATGAAGCATCAACGGTAGAGGAGATTTCTGCTACAGTAGAAGAGATATCTGCGGGGATGGAAAACGTTGCCCGCAGAGCTGATGGACAGAATCAGAGTTTATCATTGCTCATAAATTTATTGAATAATCTGTCAACAACGATACAGACAGTAGCGGATACTATGAATGCATCGGTAAAAGAAGTAGAGCTTATTGCCGATAGATCCCGCGAAGGGAGCCAATCGTTAAATCAGATGAACAGCACGATGCAGGTGTTATCAAAAAGCTCTGCAGATATGAAAAACATTGTGAAGATTATCAATGATATTTCGGAACAGATTAACCTGCTATCGTTAAATGCAGCTATTGAAGCGGCACGAGCCGGTGATTTTGGGCGTGGTTTTGCTGTAGTTGCGGATGAAATATCAAAGTTAGCAGAGCAGACAGCTCAGAGCATTAAGGAGATAGATAATTTAATTAAGCAAAACAGCACTGAAATGACAAAAGGAACGCAAAATATTACACAGGCTATTCAGAATATTGGATTCATCATCAATGGGGTCAAGGATATATCAACACATATAGAACATGTTGCATCTGAAATGAAAGAGCAATTAGCTATCAACACCAATGTACAAAATATGATAGCCGATGTCCAATCCGGTTCTGAAGAGATAAAAAATGCAACTGAAGAGCAACGTGTTGCTATACTTGAAATTTCCCGCTCTATTACTAATATAAATGATCTATCGCAGAGCAATGCAGGTGCTGCCGAAGAGATGTCGGCAAATGCTACCAATGTTGAAAGCATGGCAGTACAATTAAAGGAAGTAATGGCATTTTTTAAAATCTCGTAATTTTATTGGTTGCTCAAAAGTTGCTACTAGCCGCATTGATGTTGATCCAACGGGGTGGAACTATCTGGCGATAGTTTTCGCCGAACTCCGATTCAGGATATCAAGTTAATGATTGAGATTCCGGATCAGGTCCGGAATGACAGGGTGATAACATGTCATTCTGAGGCGAAGCCAAAGAATCTCGTCGATTGGAGAAAGAATAGATTCTTCGGTCGCTACCGCTCCCTCAGAATGACAATGGGGCAAAAGTTCCCTTCGTCTTGCGAAAGGGAGGGGTTATGGGTAATTCAATTTTCAATGGAGTGAAACACAATGAGCTTATCATTAGGGATTGCAGGGTATCAACAAAGCGGTAAAAAGACATTACTACAACTGTTAACAGGTAATTCGTTTGACATGAAAAAGGGGTTAGGCGTTGCAACCATTCATGACCAGCGATTTCGTACACTTGTTGATATATATAAACCCCGTAAGGTTGCTCCTGCAACTATTAATATTTCTCTGATTGGTGATATTGACGATGACATTATAAAAGAAGGGAGTATATTCAATACTATAGCAACAATGGATGCATTGTGTGTGGTCATACGTGCTTTTACCAGTGATAGTGTATATCACATCAAGGGTAGTGTAGATCCATTCAGAGACTATGATAAGCTTATCAGCGAGTTTGTGCTGCATGATATGATGTTTGCTGAAATGCGCATAAACCGGTTGCAACAGGATAAAAAGAAAACAGCACAGCAAAAAGAACATGAAATAGCATTGCTTAACAAATTTTTGCAGCATCTGGAAAGTGGTACACTACTGAATGGCTTGCAATTATCAAATGATGAAATTGCTATTATAAAAAGCTATCCCTTCATTACCTTAAAACAATTAATTATAGTTTTTAATACTAACGATAATGATTCAGGTATAATAAACAAATTCAAAGCAATGTTTCCAGAACATGCCGTGTATGCCATTGCCATACCTGTAAAGCTGGAAAATGAGATAAATGAATTAGCCAGTGAAAAGGAACGCATGGAATTTTATGCATCGTTAAACATAGATGCGCCTGCCATAAACCTGTTATGCAATGCAATGATACATGCTTTAGGCTTACAATCATTTTTTACAGTAGGGCAGGATGAGGTAAAACAGTGGCTTATACCTGAAGGGATAACTGCACCGGTTGCTGCAGGATATATTCATAGCGATATACAACGGGGATTTATACGGGCTGAGCTTATGCACTATGATGATTTTATTGTTGCAGGCTCTGAAGAGTTATTAAAAAAACAGGGGAAATTTCATTTAGCTGGTAAAGACTATATTATGAATGATGGTGATATTGTATCATTTCGCTTTAATGTATAGGCGGCGCCTGAATCATGAATGATATATTGAAGGAGCTTACTCATATACGGGAACTATATAGTGAAACAGGCGCGGTGGATACCATTATCACTAATGAATTTGTAACATGCATTTATAATTTTTTTGATAGTAACTATCGAAACCTTCCATGGCGCAATACCAGCAATGCGTATTATATATTGGTATCAGAGATAATGTTACAGCAAACTCAGGTTTCCCGTGTCATAGATAAATATAAAGAGTTTATCAAAATATTTCCAACAATTCATGCGCTTGCAGATGCAGACTTGTATGATGTACTTTCAGCATGGCAGGGATTGGGTTATAACCGCCGTGCAAAATATTTATGGGAGTGCGCACAAGCTATTGTATTTCAGTATAATGGATTAATACCACATGATATAATGGAATTGCAAAAACTACCTGGTTTGGGAAAAGCAACAGCCGCTTCGGTTGCTATATTTGCGTATAACATACCAGCGATATATATAGAAACTAATGTACGGACGGTGTATATATATTCTTTTTTATATGATACAGCAAAGGTCAGTGATGCAGCAATTGCGTTGTTGCTACAACAAACAATGGATAGGCTCAATCCGCGTAAGTTTTATAATGCATTGATGGATTGTGGAACTTTTATAAAGCAGCATTATAATGCCTCACGCCATAGCGAACAGTATACAATACAATCACCTTTCAATAGTTCATTGCGTAAGGTTCGCGGCCAGATTATTCGCTACCTTGTTGATAAGAAAAAAGCGCATAAAGATGAACTTGTTGTGTATTTAGATTGTGACCGCGATAAAATAGAAAAAGCGTTGCATTCTTTATGTAAGGAAAAGTTAGTTTGTGAAGATAACAACATATATACCATTTCTCGCTCATAGTAAACAAATATTATTGACATGCCATCGTAGATGTTGAATAACTACAAAATTAGATTATTTTAATTCTTTCATACTATATAAAGAGAGGTTGCCCATGCTAAAAAGATCTATATTCTTTGTTTTATTCTTTTTTATTATCTGTACTTCTGTTAATGTTTTTGCCGTTCCGGTAGCTTATCGTTCGTGGACGTATTTAGATTTAACAGCATTACTTTCGCCTGAATGGTCATGGACATTGTTATCAAGTCATAGCTATGAGTTTGATCGCAATAATGATCCAAAGGGCAATGTAGAAAAAAAGACTTTTTTTTATGAAGTTTTTACCGGTCCTACCTATACCATGAAGTTTGGTAATTTAACGGTTAAATTGCCATTATGGTATTATTATCAAGGATTCCCTATACGTTCTGCAGTTAATCCATCTGACCACGATAAATATTACTATTCACATAATATAGAATTTATGCCAACATTGGAATATAAAATTGGGAATTTCAAATTTTGGAACAGAGTCATTTTTCATAATAAGGTTTATTCGTCATTATATGATTCAAGTTCAAAGAACAAAGGATATTCGCTACTAATTCGTGAATATTTCAGAGTTGAATACAATGTTACCGATCAGTTTGCCGTTATGATAGGCGATGAAATTTTCCAGGGGATTATTGAGGATGATGATACCAAGGATATAACACCTTCGCCACTTTCTCCTGGTTTTGAATATGGTGGTTTTACACAAAACAGATTGTATATTGGATTCAGCTATAAATGTACACCAACCATTATTATTACTCCTATGTATATGTATCAAACACAGTACTTTGATGCTGGAAATGAGTTAACTGAAAAGGATCATTATCTGTTTACAACATTAACGTTCATTTTTAAAACATACTGATGCAATACAGCCCACGGGTTAAACCGTGGGCTGTATTGCTTTACGGTTGGTTGTACAGCGTCTATATCATTTTTATGCTTGCATTTTAAATCACAACAGTAGAGTTTGTTATACAGTAACTATCGCACAAAAAAATACAGGGAAGGACCCCATGTCATTTGATTCATTACAAAAGCTTTTTGAATTTGATGCTCTGTTGCATATGGTGATTGAACCCGCCAGCCGTTTTGAGCCTGTCAATAGCCGGCTTGTTGATTGTATCGAGGTTTATAAACCACGCGTAATAGTGAAGATTGGCCTGGGCAACCCTGCATATATTGAAAGCATAATGGAGCATTCAAAGGCATTAGTTGTTGTGGTTGAACCTTCTGTAACCGTGCTACAGTCGTTTTATAATGCATATGGGAATAAACAGTGGATGAACCGCCTGTATACTATAGCGGGGAATTTCAGCCAGTTCCCTGTTGATTATTATAAAGCAGATATGATTATATGCATTGATTGTCTGGATTTACTTGATACGGGCAGGGCAATTGATGAATTCAGACGTTCACTTCAATTTGAAGGGGTATTCTTTTATGCCGGGTTTGTACTTCCTAATGAAGATGCTGAAGGAATCTTTGATGAGATAGCTCATGTTATCAATCCGCTACATACGGATTATTACCTTGAAGATGATTTAAAAACATTTATGACACTCAATGAATTTGGTATTGTGAAGCTAAACACGCAGAAGATTAATATGAATATATTATTGCTTGCTGATTACCTGCAAACAAGAAGCAGTGAATTAGAAAAGCTCATTGAAGAACATAAAGACACACTTACTGCTCTTTATGATTTGCACAGCGATGGAACGGTAGTGTTACCTTACATGATCGCAGCTTTTATACGACAGAAACCTTCTCAAGAAGAAGCTCTATAGTATAATGGGTCATATCCTTCTTTGCCATTGTATTTTTCACTTTGTTGTTTCATATAGCCTAAATATGCCATTTCGTTAACTTCTAATCCACAGGTTTTGAGTGCTTTCACGACATCGTCAAAGTTGGGCGGACACCCTTTCACTTCCACCGATTCTTTGATGGTGGGATTATTCTTGTTGGCTTTTATGATGCAATTGCCCAACAACACTGTTTTATCATAACCAGGACGCGCCTGCATCTTTTTGCCATTTAAAATTTCTACTTTTGGAAGAGGCTGCCCTTTAAACGCAGACATCACCAGAATATTGCACATATTGGCAATTGGTGAGCAGCCCGAGCATAGCGTGTCATCGTATTTTGGCAACGCAACCCCTTGAATACCCATTTTAGCAAATGCGCCAGGGCCGGTGTTATCCGCTGTCCATGACCAATCCCACTTTAATGGCTGGATGTGATCTTCCAGTTTTTCTCCTTTCACTGCATAATCGCTCAGTACCAGCGATTTGTTATGTCGTGTCGCATAGGTTACAAAATGAGCTATATCAGATGGTTCATAGCCCATGACCTTTGCACCAATAATATCGGCAGCTAAAATATCAGTAGAAGCAATGATAATATCTTTTTTGTATGCGTTGCCAAAATGGAGGGCTCCTTTCTCCAGTGCATATATTCCATCAATAATGGTAAGTTCAGGTTTTACATAGTCAGCAACAAACGGGAAACAGTATTCTAAATTTAGCTGTGGGTGATGACAAAGTTTTTTTGATGATGCCTTAAGACATCCTTTCAAATTTTTCAGCCCCAGTGAAATTTTAGTTTGTCCATGAGTTTTTAATACAGGGAAGTTGATAAAAAAATCACACTCCAATGCTTCTTTTGCTATCATTAGATGAGTGGATGCATCGATGGAGCATTTTTCTGATTTTGATTCATTAAAATCAACAAGCTTTACTCCATAATGTGATGCTAAATCAGTATATCCCAATCCTGCAAAGGCTGCCATTGTTCCAACACCTTTTTTAACCTCAACCGAACCTTCGCCAATGGTAATATCGTTACATCCATATTCTTTTAAGATTATTATAAGGTCTTCAACCATCCTTGTTGTAGTAAATACACCATACGGAGCAGGAGGGAATAATTCATCCCATGCCACCAGGTTGGGTTTAATTAACACTTTATCACCGGGTTTTAACTTGCTAAAACCATCACATAATTCTATAGCCTGCTTTAAAGAATCAGTACTTTTGGAATATTTTACCAATGATACACTTTGCATGATAGCCTCCATTTGATTAAAAGAGCTACTTACTATAAGAAATAATCATGATAAATATGCAATACTTTTTTAAAAATCGCAAAAGTGAATATACAATTCCATAGCTTATAAAAATGCTTAACGATTTTAAGTTGATGGGCAGCAACTGCAGCAAATGAAGCACCAAATGCGTATGACCATACAATATCTACCTGTACCATAGTAAAAACCTCCTTATGGTAAAATATGTTGATTTGTTTTAGGTAAAGCACTTTGTTTTTGTTTACAAAATGCTTCTATTTGAGCTAAATATTTTGAGTTTTTACCCCTATCTATATATTCAGGCTTTTTTAGCATTTCTTCAAATTTGATGATGGTATAGTATGGATAGCTGTCGATTAAATGGTTTACGGCAAAAAGTGGAACGCCGGTAGGATCTGCATGAATAATATAAAAGCATTTTACCTTTTCCCTTTGCAATATGTGAGCTATCATATATGCTGAAACTTCATACATCCTGACAAATCCTTCAACTTGTGGGACATATTGTTCGCTTTCAGGTGGAAGTAACCCATAGCATAATACTTCAAATCTTCCATAGTCCCAATCTTTTGTAACCTGTGTCCGTACCACCCCATCCCTTGGCTTTAAAGGCCATGGCATGGCCGTGGCGTTGTGTATTATCATATCTTCATCATTGAATATTTTTATTGTTTCTGCTATGAAGCACTTATACATAAATTCTTTATAGGCAGGTACATCACGCACAAGCTGTTCAACTACCTCAGGCTTTACATACATGATTTTTTCTGCTTTTACCTGCACAATACCAGATGGCAACTTCCTTGTGTACAATAAAACATCATCTTTCTTTTTTAATAATTTCCAATCAGGGGCATATTCAATCCATTTGCTTTTTATATCATTACTGGCACATTCAGTCCAATCCTCATGTAGGCAGGTTATTTGATTTTGGCTGGATACAGCCGAATCATAGACGGGAATACATACAACTATTACAAAAAGTGGTATATACCATTTTAAGCATGTATGCATTGCAAACCCCCATAATACAAAATTGCTATTATAATACATGATAAGAAATCTCTTGTCATGTAAAAAGTAGAGGTTGCTAAATTTGTCCAATCATTAAAGTATATTATTTCCTATAGTTGCTTGGTTTTGATTGTGTAAATTTTTTAAATGTTCTGTTAAATGTCTTTAGATTTTCAAATCCCACTGCCATGGCAATACACTATACTCATCCGGGCAATCTATTTTTTGTACTGCACTTTCATCAATGTCATAGTTGTCGCAACCCGATAATGCAATGCTGCCGGCAGTAAGAGTTACAATAACTAAAATAACATACAGTGTTTTAAATGATGCGGTAATGCCGTTCATTTTCATGGTATGCAGCAGTACAGGTATTGATGAAAAGCAATATAGTATTATTTTATATAAGCTGTCAATTGCTATTATATCTTAATACTAAAAATACTGGTATAACAAAAGTAAATGCTTTCAATAGCAGTCGTCATCTCCCCATCCATTGGGGGGGATGATGGACCATCAAAAATTTCCACGGTAGTTATAATAACTATATCTTCTTTATTACAAAGTAATAATCTTTATTGACATTAATTATCAGTACTCTTACAATCATTGGCATATTGCTGGAGGATACACAATGAAAGCACGAATAAGCATCTCCCTTTTTCTTCTTGGTTTAGGCGGGCAGATAGCATGGGCTATTGAAAATCAATTTTTTAATACCTTTTTATATGACAGAATAATCCCTGACCCTAAGTATGTTTCCATCATGGTGGCGCTTTCTGCAGTCACAGCAACGGTTACTGCCATTATCATGGGGGCGTTCTCTGATTCAATTGGCAAACGCAAGCCATTTCTTTTTTATGGATATTTAGCATGGAGTGTCTCTATCTGGGTAATACCGATGGCGGAATGGATCAAACCGGTAATCGTCGCTGCATGGATGGTTATTATCCTTGATTCAGTTATGACATTTTTTGGTTCAACCTCGTATGATGCAGTATACAATGCCTATTTAACCGATGTAACTACCGATGCCAACCGCGGGAAAGCTCAAGGGTTACTATCGCTTGCAACATGGATTGCGCTTTTACTTGTTTATGGCGCATCAGGGCAAATTGTAGAATCAATGGGATACTTTTTCTTCTTTGGTGCAGCCGGTGCGCTGGTATTACTATCAGGTGTTATAGGCGGCATTGCAGCAGTGGAGCCACAAAGGGCGATAGTTACCGATAGTAAGTCTATCGTAAAAAGAATAAGGGGAAGCTTAAATATGCAAGCACTGCGGCACAATAAAAATCTTTTGTATGTGTTGCTTGCTATAGGATTCTGGGGGATGGCATTCAATGTTTTTTTCCCATACCTATTGATTTACCTGAAACATTTTTTGAAAATTGATATTGCTACGTCATCGGTTATTATAGCAGTATCTATCTTTATTGGCGGAATAGCAGCTTCCATCCCTGCCGGCATTATTGCTGATAAAATAGGGCGTAAACCTGTTGCTATTTTTGCTGTGATATTAATTTCATTTTCGCTTATTGCATTTTCGTATGCTCGTTTACCGATAGCTATCGGCATATTAGCAACCTTATGGATAATTGCTCAGACAATATGGACAGTTGCTACAGGAGCATGGAGTAAAGATTTATTCCCTGAAGAGAGGCGAGGTGAGTTTGCAGGATATTTTACATTGTTCTATGTTGCATTTACAATGATACCTGGTCCGCTCATTGGGGCGATAGTTGCTGACAGATGGGGTATACGGGCAACCATTGATGGCAAACCAGGTATTATTCCAACACCTGAGATATTTGTTGTATCTGCTGTGCTCATTTTAATTACTATTATCCCGCTGTTATTTGCACAAGAACAATAGTAGTAATTGTGCTATTGGGTATTTTTGATATATTTTTCAATAGCATCAATGTCATCTTGTGACAGAGCGCACGGTGCTTTGTAATCTGCATTGATTTGTTTTGCTGCTTTGCCAACAACCTTCCAGAATATTCCAAAATTATCAATATTTGCTCTGGCAACAAACATAGGTCCTCTGAATCCTTTCATGATGCCCGGCATCTGCATATATCCCCACACCCCCGAAGCAAATTTATACCATTGAACAGTGGTTGGTGCAAAAGCCCACTCTACAGTTTTATACTCTTCAACTAACGCACCACCGTATGTGCATATTGCCCTGCCATCCTTATTTTCAATGGTAAGTTGAACTTTTGGCATTGAGTCACAATCTCTTCGTGACATGGCGAAAACCTGTTTGTTCCTCACCTGACCGGTGTATTTATTTTTTGTCAAAATCCAGTCATTGCCACCAACTGCTTTTGTGCCCAATTTTTGGGTCAGTTCACTTCTGTTCCATTCATCACAGACAAATTTTGTAAATTCAGGACTTAAAAAAACAATAGAATTGCTCTGAGCATGGGTCAATGAAACATTGAAGTAAAGAGCAATTGTAAAAAGGGTAACAACTGATAAAATGAAAATGAATTTTTTCATGGGTATCACCTCGTATTAAAAATTGTATTGGTATGAATTATAAGATATTTAGTTATTAAAATGTCAATAAAATTATTAAATAATAATAAACTATATATCTAAAATATTAAAAAGAAATAATTGTATGTACGATAGTTACTATCTATTATAATACAGTATTAATTTTTATATTTGATTTGACATGATTGGTTGCATACGATTACATATTCAAAATGAGGCAGACAGCACGACATGGTGCAATGCATCCAGAAGGCAACACAATGTAATTTTTTTAAAAAGTCATCCTGAACAAAGTGAAGAATCTCGCTGATTTGTGAACGAATAGATTCTTCGGGAATGCGTCCCTTAGAATGACAATGTCGAGAACGTCATCCTGAACAATGTCCTTAACTGGCTTCAGGATCTAACGTTACACATCTGGATTCCGGTTCACGCCCGGAATGCCATTGAAGGGATAATCATATTTTAGGGAGGCTGTCATGAAACGGTTTATCATGTACAGTATTGCTGGTATTATTCTTGTGATTGCAGTAAGTATATCATATCTGATAATAACAGAGTATATATTAATTCGTTTTCCTGTGCTGGTACAAACAAATCCTAAAATCACATTTATAATAGGAGATTCATATTTTCGTGAAGATGAAAAGGCGCAGTGGAAGATAGCGGTTGTTGGTCAAACATTGTATCAAGGTTACTGGGTAAAGACTGACCCCGATTCAAGAATGGATATTCGTTTCCATGATAACACCGCAATACAGCTATCAGAAAGTTCAGAGATGGCTATCGATTCATTAACAGTAAAAAAATTAGGATTACAGATACATACAGGATCGATGTATGGGAAGTTTGATAAGTTGTTTAAAGAACATGATCTCCATGTAAAAACTCCAACGGCATTTGCTGCAATACGGGGAACTGATTTAGGTTTTATGGTTGTTCCAGAATCTTATGGAAATGATAGTCTTATGGGACAACAAAAAAAATCTGCATATAACAAGGGCAAGAATAAAGGACAAACATTAAAAACAAAAGGTGCGACTCAAAATCCTGATTCAGGTGAAGCAGACTTGCAAACGCTGGTTTATTCTCTTTCGGGGATTACGGAGATATACAATCCAATATTTGATGATCAGAAGGTTTTGCTGTCATATCGCAATAAAGTCATCATAGGTGAAGAGAGCACACCAACAAATCCAGAAGAGTTGAGTGAGGATGAAATCAAAACGTTACAGGAAAAACTAAACTCAATCCATTTTGATGAAGTATTGTTAATTACTGATAAAATAACATTTAATTTTGGTAGTGCAGAAATACTGCCTTCATCGTATCCTGAATTGGATAAAATAGTGGAAATCTTAAAACAGAAAAAGGTTCGCGTAAGGATTGAAGGACATACCGATGACCAGGGTGATGCAGCATTTAATCAGCAACTTTCAGAAAAAAGAGCTGAGGCAATAAAAAATTATCTTGTTACGAAAGGGCTTGATCCTGAGCGTTTTGAAACAGTGGGGTTTGGTGAATCAAAACCAATAGCTGACAATAAAAATGAGGTTGGCAGGTCACAAAATAGACGAGTTGAGTTCCTTATCATAGAAAAATAAAAAAACCGTGCTCAATTTTTATTTGACAACAATACACCTTCCAATAGTGTTGCTATCGGAAGGTTGTCCGAGTGGTCTATGGAGGCGGTCTTGAAAACCGTTGGGTGAAAGCCCCGGGGGTTCGAATCCCTCACCTTCCGAATAACGGAGAGATGCCCGAGAGGCCGAAGGGGACGGTTTGCTAAACCGTTGTACTGGAAACGGTACCGAGGGTTCGAATCCCTCTCTCTCCGAATGGGGAAATTACACTATTACAGCTTACAGATAGCCAAGTACAGTAAAAAACTCTACGCACAATTTATGCACTATTATGCTGTGGTTAAGCAATTTTGCTTTGAACACAAACAGCAGATTATTGCATCTATTGCGTATATACCATATATCGGATGGTTGTATCCCTTATATGCCTGTGAAGGAGATGGAGTAATCCAGAAACATGCAAAGCGCGGATTATTATACGCAGGTGTATTTGTTTTTGCTGCTCTGGTTTTATTTTTGTTGTCATTTATACTGCCACGATCATGGCGCCTGCTCAGTTTTATAGTTACCATTGTTTTGTATATCAATTATTTTATTTACTATGCGATAGTTATTATTCATATATTCAATATCTGGAAAGGGAAAGATTTTTCTATACCAAAGTTTGAAATTTATCTTGAAAAAATTGAGCAGTATATATAAATATTATTGTATTGTTTTTATACATGCGTCCATAGCTCAGTTGGATAGAGCGTCGGACTACGAATCCGAAGGCCAGAGGTTCAAATCCTCTTGGACGCACATAAGCGATGTTTCATTACACCTTAATTTTTATGCCAAATATATACGTTGTTAAATCTTCAGTATCAACTGCTTTTTCAGTCAATTGTAATAACCCGCTCAATGTAAGTCACCATAGTTAATTTTTAAAATTTCAGGTGGGGGCCCCCAATAAAATTGGCAGCAGTGTATACCTTTAACCTTAAAAAAATCAAAAGTATACGAACGATTTTCGTAATATGATAGATAGTTATCGGTTAATGATTCTTTTCTGCGATGAATTACGTAGTTAAAAAATTCATCCAGCACAGTATCCACACAAAATTCAATAGCTTTGGCAATGGAAACCTTCCAGATTTTTTTAATATCAAGTAAAAATTCATATTCACTCCAGCTGATACATAGATGAAAACGAATCCATTTGATATCTGTATTTCTATCACGATAGGAGATGTTTTTAAATACCTGTGTTTTCCTTTTTTCTTTTTTTGCAGCATACTGAATGAGGTAACTAATAAGTTTGCTGACGGATACATCTAATATTTTTGCATAATGTTTGAGTACTATAATATGGTTACTTGATATGCAGGTAGTTGTTTCAAAATTCATAAAACCCCTCCAAAGTTGTATGTAGAAATTTGCTGATACTTTTAAGATTATTTTTATGTGATTAATGATTAAAAACTTTTACTGCTATTTTGCTATTACAAATGCATTGTAAAATTTTCTACACAGTCTCTTGATATAATTCAAAAGACTGTGTAATTAAAATTTATGTAAAGTATTAATAAATTAACTTTTTATGATACGGCATATTCTGCAACCTTGTCACCAACCTGAGTTGTAGTTAAGCCCATTTTGCCGGCAGCAAGTGACTTCATATCCCGTTGCAATACATCAATAACACCTTTTTCAATACGTGCAGCAGTCTTTTCTTCGCCTAAATGTTCCATCATCATCTGGGCGGCGCATATTGCTGCCAGAGGGTTGATAACATTTTTTCCAGTATATTTTGGAGCAGATCCACCAATTGGCTCAAACATGGAAACACCTTCAGGATTGATATTACCTCCCGCAGCAATCCCCATGCCTCCCTGTGTCATGGCGCCTAAATCGGTTATAATATCGCCAAACATATTCCCGGTAACAAGAACATCAAACCATTCAGGATTTTTCACCATCCACATGCAGGTGGCATCAACATGGTAGTAATCGCGTTTAATATCTGGATA
This sequence comes from Spirochaetota bacterium, assembly GCA_035420565.1. Taxonomy (GTDB): domain Bacteria; phylum Spirochaetota; class UBA4802; order UBA4802; family UB4802; genus UBA4802. The sequence continues at coordinate 18,036 of DAOLVF010000020.1, forward strand.
TTCTTTCTGTCCAATTTCATGAAATGCTCTTTCCCACAGATCATACACATAGGTTAATACATTTGTCTTGCCAACAAGTGCTAATGTTTTTCTTTTATTACGTTTGCGGGCATATTCAAATGCATACCGCAAACATCGTTCAACCTGGAAGCGATTGTAAATCATAATCTGCATTGCTTCTTCATGCGGCGTTCCCTTCATGGTAACTCCGCCTATACCAGTATACACGTCGCCTGAGTTTTCGCGTACCACAATATAGTCAATATGTTCAGGACCTTTATCTTTCAATGGTGTTTCAACATTTGGATAAAGCTTGATTGGACGTAGATTTATGTACTGGTCTAATTCAAAACGAAGTGCCAGTAAAATACCCTTTTCTAATATACCTGGTTTTACATCGGGATGACCTATTGCTCCTAAAAAAATGGCATCATGTTTTTTTAATTCGTCGATAGCTCCTTCAGGTAACGTCTCACCTGTTTTAAGATAACGCTCGCCGCCAAAATCATAATTGGTAAAATGGAGAGATATATTCTCAACTCCAGCAACAGCTTTTAATACTTTGACACCTTCCGCAACAACCTCCGGCCCGGTCCCATCACCTGGTATCACAGCAATGTTGTACGATTTTTTCATATTTATCTCCTAAAATAAAATTATGAGCCACTGTTATTTATGGCTTGACTCGTAATCTAAACAATTATCAGAAATCCTGAATCAGTATTCAGAATGACTATCACCAAATATTTTTACCCCATTTTGATGTCTATATTGTTGCCATCAATTCTTTAACAGTCATAATGATCCAATAGGGACTTTTCATAAGATTATATATTTCTATAATAATAGCACTCCGCTTAGAATTATAAAATTTTTTGATGCTTTGACTGCTGTAATAATACTATTTATGATAGTGTAGTACTCAATATGATTACTACTGTGTGATTATACTACAGTGGGGCATACCCATATTAATCAGAAATTTTTGTTATACATTTATTAGTACTGCGCAAGTTCAAGCTTTAACAATACGATGCAAATTATGCGCTGCTTGAAACATTGCATTTACTGTGTTGAGTAAGCTTGATTTGCAGCTAAAGACCAATACAGTGAGCTATCGCCAGATGTAAGCCGTATAGTGTTGTCAGGTCATAAAGAAAATGAGCAACCATTATTGGCAGCAAAGAGTTTGTTTGTATATACAGGTATGCCCATAGTGCTCCCCACAATGCTGCTTCAAGCCATGTGCCGGGACCCATTGACCAGTGAATGGCTACAAAAAGAAGCGTTGATGCAATGATGAGTATCCATTTATTTGATGTTATAAGACGAAGCTGATGTATTGCAATGCCACGGTAGATTATCTCTTCATAGATGCCTGCGGTGATTGAAAGGTACAGCGCATACAAAAAAACATACAAAGGTTTCCACCCTGGCAATGGGAAATACCAGAACGATGCAAGGGTAAATCCATAGTGTTTTTTACAATATTCCAGTGCGATAGTTAGTATGGCATACGCTACAAATATAGCAATAAAAAGTACTACACCCCATAGCCATTGTTTGGGCTGTTTCACATTGATGCCCAATCTTTCCCATGTAAACCACCCGGCATCATATGCAACATATAAAAGCGAGGTTTGCCAGCCAATGTAGATGATGATGTCAAGGATAAGATTAAGCTTTGTTGCATCTTTCGGAATAAGAGGCAGGTAGCAATCATTCAGCAATAGTGGTGTTGCTAAAATTAGAAGTCGCAGTGTAACGGTTATTATATTGTGCATAAAAAAATCTTATCCCCTTGGTTTAACCTTCCAGGTAAATGCTAACAGCACAATAGAGATAACAGTGCATGCAACGATGGAGTAGAGCACAATGTTCCATCGGGTAACAATATCGTATGTTGTGGCAAAGTAATCCAGAATAAAGCCAAAGCCTTTTGCCTGAACTGTCCTGCCAAGATATCCAAACACACTGATAAAGCCATGTGCTGTACCTACAGCCTTTTTGCTTGTTAAATCAAGCCCCATAACTGCTAACAACATAACCGGCGGATACACAAAAAATCCAATGACCGAAAGCATTGCGTAGTAAAACCACAGGGATGGTTGCGGGTATACCACTATTGCAAAAAAAGCCAGCACTACCGGTATCATACATAGCATACTTACCATGCCGCGCCGTCCCTGCAGTTTGTCCGAAATCCAGCCAAACAAAATTGTTGATGGAATGCCTGCAAACTCAAGCACCATAATGCTGAATCCACCCTGTGTGATGTTTGCCCCCTTTATCTCGCGTAAAAATGTTGGTCCCCAGTCAAGCATGCTGTAGCGGGCAATATAGACAAAAAAGTTTGCAATGGCAACTACCCAGAGCAATTTGTTTTTGAGTATATAATCTACAAAAAGAGTTTTTGTCGATAGTTCCTTTTCAATGTGTTCATGTGTTTGAGGAGGATAATCGTTTTTGTATACCTCTACAGGTGGCAGACCAACCGATTGCGGTGTATCGCGCAGTCTGAAAAAAAGATAGAGGGCACACAGTATGGCGATAGCACCCGGGATAAAAAAAGCATTGTGCAGACCAAAGTGTTTTGCACAATAGGCAGCAAGCATACCGGCAACCCCTCCGCCAACATTATGTGCAATATTCCATACTGAGAAGATGGTGCCGCGCTCACTGACGCTAAACCAGTGACCAATGGACCTGCCGCACGGGGGCCAGCCTGCACCCTGAATAAATCCATTCAAAGCCCATAGCCAGAAGTGAATGGCATAACTCTGCGTTGCACCAAATGCAAAATTACATAAAGCGGTTAGTATAAGCCCAACCGGCATGAATACGCGAACATTGCTGCGGTCCGAGACAGAGCCAAGCAAAAATTTGCCAATCCCGTACAGTAACGCACTTATTGCCAGTATGCTCCCAATCTGTGAATGGTCATAGCCAAACGCTGTTTGCATATCTCTGGCAACAGTGGAAAGATTATTTCTGACTATATAGAAGGTTGCATACCCGATGAATGTTGCTTGCAGGATGTGCCATCGCAATCGCGGGTAAAGTTTTTTCACCTTTTCTTCTGGCAGTTGTGGTTTTGCCGGTGGTGGTGCAAAGAGTGATAGCAGGTTCATAATGACATCCCTTAAAGTAAAAAGTGTGATGCAGTAAATGAGTACATGATATATGCGTATTTGCAAATCTTTTTTATTATGAAAACCTGCAAAATTGTTATTCCGGGTTTGACCCTGAATCAAAATAATTTTAAATGAAGCTATATTGATAATAGCAAAGTAGAAGATATTTTTTATTATTTTTATGAAAAGATATGTCTTTTATACAGTCTGTAAATTCAGGATGACTATCGCCAGATATTTTCATATTATTATTGTGGTTTAACCTTCCATGTAAATGCTAACAGCACAATTGATATAACAGTGCATGCAACGATGGTGTAGAGCACAATGTTCCATCGGGTAACCATATCGTATGTTGTGGCAAAGTAATCAAGAATAAAGCCAAATCCTTTTGCCTGAGCTGTCCTGCCAAGATATCCAAACACACTGATAAAGCCATGTGCAGTACCTACAGCCTTTTTGCTTGTTAAATCAAGCCCCATAACTGCTAACAACATAACCGGCGGATACACAAAAAATCCAATGACCGAAAGCATTGCGTAGTAAAACCACAGGGATGGTTGCGGGTATACCACTATTGCAAAAAAAGCCAGCACTACCGGTATCATACATAGCATACTTACCATGCCGCGCCGTCCCTGCAGTTTGTCCGAAATCCAGCCAAACAAAATTGTTGATGGAATGCCTGCAAACTCAAGCACCATAATGCTGAATCCACCCTGTGTGATGTTTGCCCCCTTTATCTCGCGTAAAAATGTTGGTCCCCAGTCAAGCATGCTGTAGCGGGCAATATAGACAAAAAAGTTTGCAATGGCAACTACCCAGAGCAATTTGTTTTTGAGTATATAATCTACAAAAAGAGTTTTTGTCGATAGTTCCTTTTCAATGTGTTCATGTGTTTGAGGAGGATAATCGTTTTTGTATACCTCTACAGGTGGCAGACCAACCGATTGCGGTGTATCGCGCAGTCTGAAAAAAAGATAGAGGGCACACAGTATGGCGATAGCACCCGGGATAAAAAAAGCATTGTGCAGACCAAAGTGTTTTGCACAATAGGCAGCAAGCATACCGGCAACCCCTCCGCCAACATTATGTGCAATATTCCATACTGAGAAGATGGTGCCGCGCTCACTGACGCTAAACCAGTGACCAATGGACCTGCCGCACGGGGGCCAGCCTGCACCCTGAATAAATCCATTCAAAGCCCATAGCCAGAAGTGAATGGCATAACTCTGCGTTGCACCAAATGCAAAATTACATAAAGCGGTTAGTATAAGCCCAACCGGCATGAATACGCGAACATTGCTGCGGTCCGAGACAGAGCCAAGCAAAAATTTGCCAATCCCGTACAGTAACGCACTTATTGCCAGTATGCTCCCAATCTGTGAATGGTCATAGCCAAACGCTGTTTGCATATCTCTGGCAACAGTGGAAAGATTATTTCTGACTATATAGAAGGTGGCATACCCGATGAATGTTGCTTGCAGGATGTGCCATCGCAAGCGTGGGTAAAGTTTTTTTACTTTTTCTTCTGGCAGTTGTGGTTTTGCCGGTGGCGGTGCAAAGAGTGATAGCAGGTTCATAATGACATCCCTTAAGGTAAAAAGTATGATACAGTAAATGAGTACATGATATATGTGTATTTGCAAATCTTTTTTATTATGGGAACCTGCAAAATTGTCATTCCGGGTTTGACCCGGAACCCAGATGTTCAACGTTAGATTCTGAATCAGCGTTCAGGATGAGTTTCTACGTTTCAAAATGACACAGTTCACATTGTCATTCTGTGAGATGCAGTACTTTGTGTCATTCTGAGGGAGCGGTTGCAAATGAAGAATCTATTCTTTAATTGAGATGCTGGATTACGATTAAGGATGACCTCTTGATTGCAATTTCAGATACTTGATATAGTAAATGTGGTATGTTATAATAAAAATGTATTTGAAATTTCTTAGCCTGTATTTATTAGTATTGATATCAATGTATCTCAATTTGTATTATTGAGGGAGTGATGAAGATTACAAAAAAACGCAGTGATGGATTAAAACGACAATCAGAAATAATGATGATTGCCCTTGAACTATTTTCAAAAAAAGGGTATCACAATACAAAATTGGAAGATATTCTGAAAAAAGCTGATATAGCTAAAGGGACATTTTATCTTCACTTCAATGGTAAAGATGACTTATTACATATGATAGTAGATAGTCAACTGGAAGAGATGTACCGTATTTTAAGTGTACTTGATATTTCAATGGATAAACCATTAACCGAAGTAATTAATATCTATAGAACTATCGCCCAATACCTTATTCGCGATCCAAAAATTAAAACGTTTGCACGTATTATGTTAAAAGAAGCAATGGGATTGGATAAAACACTTTTACAAAAACTTAATGATTTTTATAATAAAATTATTGCCATGTCTGCAGATTATATTGCAAAGGCTCAGGGAAAGGGGAGGGTGTTTCCCATGCTTGATCCTTATTTCACGTCCATGTGTATTGTAGGGTCCATCAAAGAATTGGTTTTTCAGTGGTCGGTTAATGATGAATCATTAGATTTAGAAAAAGCTATTATGACAGCCGCCGATATCTATTTTAGAGGGATGGTCAAAGGATGATATTTATTACTTGACTAAAAAGTGATATGTATAATTGTATGAAAAAATGTAAAATGGGTGTATTGTACTATAACTTCTGAATAAGGAAAACGTAGAAATAATATGAAATTGTCCGAGATTAAAAAAATTCTTGATGCTGATGTCATAGTGGGAGAAGAAATGCTCAATACTGTAGATGTAGAAACAGCTTTTGCATCAGATTTGTTAAGTGATGTGCTGGCATATGCAAAAGAGCGTGCATTGTTTATTACCGGCCTTACCAATCCGCAGGTGGTGCGTACGGTGGAAGTCCTTGATCTTATTGGTGTGGTATTTGTACGGGGTAAAGTTCCACAGATGGATACGGTAGAGCTGGCAAAACGTAAAAATATACCATTGCTGAGAACAAAATGTATAATGTTTGAAACCTGCGGAAGACTTTATGGTGCAGGTATGAAAGCTTCTATTGAAAAAGTTGATTAAAAAGTTTAGCGCATGCAGTGTGCAAATCATATATTTTCATATACATTGAAAGGTGGTGATTTTGATAATGCCGGGAGGATTTCGACTTCGCTCAAGCGTGAGTTGAGAACGCGGGAATATCCTTCCCATATGATTCAAAGGGTAGCAATAGTATTATATGAAGCGGAGATAAATGTTGTTTCGTATACCACCGTTGGATATTTTTTTGCATATTGCAGACCAAATTCAGTACATCTGGTGGTAAAGGACAAAGGAAAAGGGATAGAAAATATCAGGCTGGCAGTACAGGAGGGTTTTTCAACAGCAACCGATGAAATACGCAGGCTTGGATTTGGTGCAGGTATGGGTTTGTCGAATATTAAACGCAATGCTAATGTTATGCGCATTTGCTCCAGACCAGGTGAAGGTACAAAGATATGCATAGATATAACATCAAGCAACCATTATGGAGATTTGATTATGGACATCACTGTAAACGAAATCCAGCAAAAAACAAATTTTGAACTGTTAACCACAAAAGCTGATTGCACAAAAGGCATTACTGGTGGTTATGTCGGCGATATGCTTTCGGATGTTAACGCTAACGGTAAAAAAGGAAATATCTGGATTACCATTTTAACGCATCCCAATGCTGTGGCAGTTGCATCATTAAAAGATTTTAGCGCTATTGTAGTGGCAGGTGGAATAAAACCCCGTGATGAATTTGTCAAACGTGCTGATGAGGAGGACATTCCTGTTATGTATACCGATTTATCAGCTTACGAGGTTGTAGTGCTTTTATCATCGCTGGGTATAACAGCAAATCATTAAAAAATGTTTGGCGATAGTTACCGGTGAAGCTATCTCCCTATTAAAAAATTAATTGCATAGCCAGCAGCGGCAAGTCCCATTATACCCGGCATATACGATAAACTTCCCCTTGTATTGTTTGTGCTAACATTGGTTGTACTGCCTGTACGTTCCTCGTGGAAATAAACGCACATAAATCCTCCAGCAATCCCAATATTTTTGAGACGCTTTCGCATGGTGCGTGCCAGCGGACAGTACTGTGTTTTACTAATGTCGCTAACTCGTAAACTTTCCGGATTACATGCATTAGCCGCACCCATACATGAAATGAAAGGAATATGCCTCCCCAGCAATGTTGTAATAAGTGATGTTTTTGCATCAACGTCATCAATGGCATCAACAGCAAAATCAATGTCGTGAGGGATTAATCCGTGAACATTATCAGGTGTTATACGGATTTTATTTTTATTAATCATACCATCAGGGTTGATATCTTTTGCTCTTTTTTCGGCAACGTCAACCTTTGGAATTCCTATTGTACTGCCTAAAGCTAAAAGCTGCCGGTTGCAATTGGATATCTCTACAGTATCAAAATCAATAATATGAACAGTACCCACCCCAGCGCGAACCAGTGCTTCAAAGGCATATGAACCAACGCCACCAAGTCCGGCAATAAAAACTCGTGCTGTGAATAGCTTTTCAAGGTTTTCTTTGCCTATTAAAAGTGAAGTACGGCTAAATCGCTCATAATAATTTTGATTAATATTCATAGTTAAAAAACCTGCATTGTAATATAATTTTTTTAATTTTAGTGCAGTATTTATTCCTTAAAAATAATGTTATATAAAAGCAAGGTACTTGCCCGCTGTATTCTGCAGCGATGATATATATTCATTAGTGTTTTTATAAAAATAAAATTATAGCGGTTTGTATTGCTATTTTAAAGCAATTTTTTTTGTTTTTTATTAAATTCTATAACTTCTGGTGGTGGTCCCCAGTAGAACTTCAGGCAATGTATGCCTTTTTCTTTATGAAAATCAAATGTATACGACCTGTTTTCATAATAACTGGTTAGATTATAAGGATAGTTATCGGAATTAATCTCTTTTAATCGCCTGCTGAAATATTCAAAAAATTCAACCAGCACATTTTCCACGCAAAACGCAATAATGTTGGCAAGCGACATCTTCCATAACTTCTTCACATCCAGGCAAAACTCATATTCCGACTGATACAACACCAGATGTACTCTTTTCCATGGATTGTCCTTATCTCGTTTTCTATAACAGATTCTTTTAAATGCAATAGCTTTCTTTTTTTCCTTTTTTGCAGCATACAGTATCATATATACAATAAATGTCCTCAGCGACACATCTAACTTTTTACAGTAACTATCAAGAATTTCTAAGTGCTTACACGATATACAGGTAGTAGTTTCAAAATCCATTGCTTCCTCCCAGAGTTTACATTTTTTAAATGCTAAATGTTATATGGTATGATAAAAAAATTATATGTTCAAATTCAACAATTTTATTGCGTTTTGTGTTGTTGCTTCTGCTATCTCTTCTTCATCTTTACCAATAAGCTCACTCATAGCTTTTACCACATAGATAATATTTTCCGGCAGGTTTATCTGTCCACTTTTTTCTACAGGGGGTATATCAGGGCTGTCGGTTTCCAGTAAAACATGGTCAGGATATATATGGTGTAAAACCTGTAATTTTTTTTTGCTGTTGCGATAGGTTAGTGCCCCCCCAAACGAAAAATAAAAACCATAACGCATAAGCTGCCGGGCTATATCAGCATTCCCCGAATATGAATGGATAACACCACCGGCGTTTATTTTTCCAATGCGCTTCAGTGAAGCAATAAGCTCATTAAAAGCACCTCTGCAATGAACAATAACGGGCTTGTTTAAATCATTGGCAATGGCAAGCTGTTCTTCAAAAAATTTTTTTTGCACAGCAAGGTCCATGTCGGTTTTTGCATCAAGCCCAATCTCGCCAATGGCAATGTATTTGCTGTCGGTTATCGCATACAGCTTTTGCAATTCCTCAAAGTATTGATTTTTGATATACCACGGGTGTACACCAGCGGCAAAGTATACCTCATGAAAGGTATGACTGATAGTTTGCGATAGTTCCCACTCATCAGGAACTATCGCACAGGTAATAAAAGCAATAACACCAACCTGTTTGGCTGCATCAATGATTGCATCAAGCCGGCCGCTGAAATGCCGACTTTCCAGATGGCAATGTACGTCAACAAGCTGCATGTCATTCGCCAATCACTTTTACCAGCACGCGTTTGGGGCGCTGCCCGTCAAACTCAGCATAAAAAATCTGCTCCCATGGGCCAA
>DAOLVF010000021.1:0-4860 GCA_035420565.1 Spirochaetota bacterium
TGATGATCCGAAAGGAGGAGAAAAAAGAGTAAATGTTACAGAGTGGGCAACAAAGATATTTTTAGAGTTTTTCAAAGAAAAGGTGGCATAAAGTTTCAATGGTAAATGAGAATTTCTGTCAGGATAAAATAGAGATAGATTTCCATGACTGTGTGCTCGCCTGCAACGGAGTGCGCCTTCCATCCGTGGAAGGCTACTGGAAGCATACGGCAGCCGGGCAGGGAAGCCCGGCGCAGTAGGATGCGGGTGCAAGATAGGGCAGCCTGCCGCAGACAACACTACACGACATCGTTGTCAAGGCAGGCGAGGAAGCCCGTTGTGCACCCGCCGTGGAAAGGATGTAACTATAGTAATGGGAAAGGCGTTTTTCTTTGCATACTTTCTTTTGTCGCCCAACAAAAGAAAGTATGCATAAGGAAATGTTGATGTATAATGGAATTACATTGAACAACGCATAAACCAATATACAGTAACTATCGCCAAAAAAATAAAAATCAACACCAACAGCTTAGAGGGGCATTGCCATAAACAATCCCAAAACAGAAAAAATTGAACATGTATATATGCGAATTGGAAGTATGGGGGCGTAGCATACTACCCCCGATAATGTATTATTTGGATAATGTTACAGCGCATGCCTGAGACCAGAGCGAAAGCGAAGCTGTTACTTGAAAACCATTTTTGCATACTTCAGCTTATCCTTATAGGGAGGATACCGCAGGGGAATATCAAACAGCGTTGTCTTTGCCAGTATAGACCGATGGTGACTGAAGGTATCAAAACTAAATTTGCCATGGTAGGCGCCCATGCCGCTGTTCCCCACGCCGCCAAAGGGCATGCGGGGATTTGTCAGGTGTACCATGGTATCATTGATACAGCCGCCTCCCGATGTTGTTTGGGACAAGACCATCTTTTCCTTTTTCCGGCTTGATGTAAAAAAATAAAAAGCAAGAGGCTTTTCTCTGCTGTTGATGAAATGGATAACTTCATCAAGATTATTATATTCCATGATGGGAAATATAGGACCAAATATCTCTTCTTGCATAATAGGGTCATCAGGCTTAACATTATCCATAATTGTTGGGGCAATATAACGTTCCCGCTCATCGGTCTGGCCGCCAAAAATAATTTTACCGGTTTCAATGAGCCCCTTTAGTTTTTTAAACTGCGCATCATTGATAATGCGCCCGTAATCAGGGCTAAGCTTTGGATTGTCGCCATACGAAAGGATGATACATTTTTTTATTTTTTCAATGAGTTGTTCTTTTATCCTGGAATTAACAAATAAGTAATCAGGAGCAATGCAGGTTTGCCCGGCATTGAGCAACTTGCCAAAGACAATCCTCCGTGCGGCAACGTCTAGATTCGCGTCGTCCTCTACTATGCAGGGGCTTTTGCCGCCCAGTTCCAGAGAAACGGGGGTGAGATACCGCGATGCCTTTTCCATTACAATTCTGCCTAGATATGTACTGCCCGTGAAAAAAATATAATCAAAGCGATGATTGAGAATTTCCTGGATAGCCTCACGTCCTCCGGTATAAACGCTGATATATTCTCTGTCAAAGGTTTCATTCATCATGTTTACGATTACATTCGTTACATTTTTGGAATAATTTGCTGGTTTTAGCATAACACAGTTGCCTGCCGAGATGGCGCCTATCAGCGGATCTACGAGTAACTGAAATGGATAATTCCATGGCGCGATGATGAGAACAACACCAAATGGTTCGTGCACAATATAGCTTCGTGAATAAAAATTGACAAGGTCTGTCCTTACTTTTGTAGGTTTTGCCCATTTCTTAAGATGCTTTAAATGGTACGATATTTCCTCCAATACAAAACCAATCTCCGTTGTATAAGCCTCAAATTTTGACTTGTTAAGGTCCTTTTTCAGTGCATCGTAGATAGCATCCTCGTACTTTATGATGGCTTTTTTCAATTTTTTGAGGCTCTCTATTCTGAATCCAATATCCTTTGTTTTTTGATCAAGAAAAAATTTCCTCTGCAATTTAATAGTGGCATCAAGGTCAACCTGTTCCCTGTTTAATGCTGCATTCATGCGCCCTCCTTCTTGGTATGATGGTATGTAAACTTTTTAAATCAATCTTCCTGCATTACTTTTTATCGATTGTTGTTCTTTATGTCAAGTCTTTAACATGCAACAATGCACAGCAAACCATCGTAAATGCAGGCTTTGCAGGTTGCTTGCCTACCATTGAGCGTTATACATGTACTATTATGGGGAAGATTATATTTTTTACTGTAAAAAAAATTAATAAAAATATTTGTTGAAAAATACTTACTGCATGTACCTGTCATTATTATGAGCGATAGCACCAGTAAAACTACAGCATTACATCGTTTCTTTGGTACAGGAGGATTGGCCCTTACATGCATACAGCATGCATTGCGTGATGCTACCGTCATACGTATAGCAACTGCATATTTTGAACCAACCGGATATAACCTGTTGAGGACTACATTGCAAAATAAAGAAGTACGATTGCTGTTAGGCAGGGATGAAAGGTCAGAGGAAAAGATTGAGCAGATAGTAAATCAATTCATTGAGGATTTATCCTCAGCAGATATTGAAAATAAAACACAATTTTTACAGGAACTTTTGCATGCAATACAAAACCATTATTTTACTATTAATCTTAGCAAGCAGTCATGTCCAACCTATACATCATTGGCTCCAAAGTTTCTTTACCAGCATGCCAAACTGTACGTTGCTGATCGCAGCAGTGTTGTGGTAACATCGGCTAATTTAACCTACCATGGATTGGTGCAAAGTCGCGAAGCGGGTATAGTGGTGACCAGCAGTGACGATGTAGAATATTTTGTTAAGAAATTTGATGAGTATTTTGAAGAAGCTGAATCCATTGCAGAAGAACTATTGCAAAAGTTAGAAGAATTATTAGCTTTATATAGTCCCTATCAAATTTATATACGGTCATTGCTGTTATTATATCAAATACCTGAAGAGGAGCTTATTGGTAATCTTAAACTCCCACCGTTAACAGGATATCAAAGGCCTATAGTATCCCGTATTGTCAGAACTGTCGATGAGCACCGGGGTGCTATGCTTGTAGCCTCAACCGGACTGGGGAAAACGGTTATGGCTGCTCATATTTCCGCCTATATGCGGATGAATGGAAGTATTAATTCTGCGCTGGTATTGTGCCCTGCAGGGTTAAAAAATATGTGGCACAAAATATTACGGGCAGCGAGAATATCCAGTGAAGAATTTTCATACTACATTTTATCTGTTGAAGATTTTAAAAAATCCATGGATGTTGCACATCTTCTAAGTGAACTATCGCACATAGATGATAAAACTCTCATAATTTTAGATGAAAGCCATCATATGCGTAACATTGGTTCAACCGCCAATGTACGGCTATCGCACCAGCGTATCAAGGATGCAGTAAATAAAAATAAGGCAACCATATTACTTATGACGGCAACACCCTATAGTACGGGGGTGGATGATATCAATGCACAGCTTATGCTGTTGCCCTTCAAAGAAGATGCATCGCTCTTTGATGTTAATAAAAAACAATGGGAGGTAAAATCTGCTGCCGAGCTTTCCACACTGCCGCCTGTTGTGGTGTTAACATCCCCCACGGTGGTAAAGTATTATAGCTCGCTGGATGAAAACGGCAATCGCTATGTACTGTTTTTAAATAATGAAAAAAGGTATTTCCCTCAAAAGCTTCATTTCCAGAATATTGAATATTCCAATCAGTGTGATGTTATTTTGCACAATCTTTTGCAGAGCACCTTGCTCTATCACAGACAATCTGATGAAGAGGCATTGCTCTTTACAAATGATGCTGGCAACAGGGCCCCGCTGTGGGAGGCATTTGTTGTCCATCAGGGGTGCTCATCATTGAAGCAGATGGATGAGCTTTTATCAAAGCTTTCGTATGAGGGGGGATTTGAAAAGGTTAGATTCCATAATCAGCAGGCGCTCACTGAGTTTGCAATAGAACAGCGTAAAGTTTTGCAAAATTATTTTGGGTATAATGATGAAAAAATAAAACAACTGCTTGCTATATTACAGCAGTTTGCCAGCGAAAAGGTTGTTATATTCTGCCATTACCGTGAAACTGCTCGCTATATAAAAGATTCATTAAACAAGATACTACCACAACTCAAAGTTGAAACAACAGTGGATGTCGATCCTGCAAAGGTGGAATCAATGGTAAAACGTTTTGCACCACGGGCAAACAGAGCAGATTATTTAGATGAAGATATTAATTGCAATGATGATGAGATACAGGTGCTTGTGGCAACAGGTGCCATGTCTGAGGGATTTAATTTTCAGGATGCACGAGTGCTTATTAATTTTGATATGCCATGGACCGTATTGACTCTGGCACAGCGTATGGGGCGTATTTTACGTCCATGGTTTCAACCTCGTGATGTTTATGTGTATAACTTTATACCTTCTACTATGGAGGATGATACTGTGTACCATGCTTCACGCTGGAAAGGAAGGCTTATTTCACGCAATAGGGATATAAGCTCATTTGCCGAAATCCCGGTGCTTGTTACTGAGCAGGGCAATGATTATGAAATGATAAATTTAGCCAAGTCCATTGCACTGTTTGGCGATCATGATCTCAATCTGGATGAGGTATTGCAATTTATTGAAACCGCTGATAAGCTCCATACATCAAGCTTCATTGATGATATTGCCATGATCGATACAAAGCTTAAACGTGACATATTAACTTTACCCATGGGCATTCGGAGTATAAAGCAATCTCAATTAAAACAGGATAAGGTTTTGTATATTTTATTCAAATGCAACAATAGGTACTACCCTGTTCTTTTTGATAAAAAAGGTGTGGT
>DAOLVF010000021.1:4960-8149 GCA_035420565.1 Spirochaetota bacterium
CTTTTTTTGTATTTCCTCAACCATTACTTTGTACTGTTCAATGCTCAATATATGAGGTCCCATAGTATCAATATCAGGCATTTTCTTCATAAGAGCTATCGCCATGTCATATATATATGTTCTTTTTATTATTGTTTACATAACCGTATCCATAAACCCCTTTAACCATAAAAGCTTTAGCCAGAGCGGTGTGGGGTAAAATGCTAATGTGTTGGTTATGCCAATCGAACTTATGGTGAAACTTACCCGGGTTATATCCATGGCCAAAGAAAACGTAGCAGAAGAACCAACCGTCCACTGTAAGAGCCATCCGCTGAGGTATGGTTGCATTGAATTGTTGTGCCTTCACGATTTTTACCTTGATTAAACCTGATTTACCTATAGTTATGAAGCACTTTTCTACACTATTATATTAACGGGTTCTCTGCCTGATATAACCGCAATAATATTCTCAATCGTTAGATTAATAATTCTCATTTGTGATTCGATACTAACCCCCGCGACATGAGGAGTAAGAAGTAACCTGTCGCTATTTACTTTTAACAAAGGGTTATTTGAATTGATTGGTTCATCGCTGAAAACATCAAGCGCAGCACCTGCTATTCTCCCTTCTTTCAATGCATCGGCAAGTGCATTCTCGTCAATAATCTCGCCACGAGCTACATTGATAATTATTGCAGATGATTTCATTGCGGATAATTCTTCTTTGCCCAGAAGTCCTTTAGTTTCTTCTGTAAGAGGACAATGCAAGCTAATAATATCAGAAGTCTTTATTAATTCATAGAAAGGAACATAGGTAACGCTCATCAATTGCTCTGCTTCTGATGACAACCTCCATGGATCATAATATAGAATAGTAACACCAAACACAGTAAGGCGTTGGGCTAATAATTTTCCAATACGTCCCATGCCAACAATACCCCATGTTTTCCCATAAAGTTCAACAGGTCGTATTTGCATTTGCTGCCATTCGCCCTTTGCTGTTGTACGTGATGCAAAGAAAATATTTTTTAACAAACACAATGCAGCAAGGATTGTATATTCTGCTACCGAAATAGCGTTTGCTCCAGCAGTATTTGCAACACTGATTTGCGCTTCTTTACAAGCCATTATGTCAATATGCTGATACCCGGCACTTGGTTGTTGTATTAGTTTAACTTTTTTCATTGCTGCTATCATTTCGCGGTCAATGGAGTGCTTAAATGTATAATCACCAATGATTATATCAGCACGACTGACATCCATTAGGATATCATCTTTAGGTTTATCATGGACATTAATAACTTCAATATCTGTAATGCCATGGCTATTGAGAATGTTGACAATAAATTCTGGGGGCAATGGTGAAAACGATACTATTACATTCACTTTATCTCCCTCCTTAACATTTTATTTATACTCTATTGTTTTCTTTATATTGCGTTATAAAACAGCTAAAACATATTAACACTACACTATCTATAGTGTCTTTGTTTAACTCATAGCGTATATATTCATTAATAAAAATCTTTTGTCAAACAACAATTCTCTATCTATGCTATTAAGATATATCATACTATCACTATCGTTTATGTGCAACGTTTCATTTTTAACTGTCAAATCAAACAGATGATAAAACTGTTATATATAACTACTGCTTCAATTACATGGTGTTATTCAAATTTTAAAGATTGGTAAAATAACGGTGTTGCCGGACTTGTTACTGTTGGGTCAGTTAACACATTGACACATGCCGGTTTCCCGGAATCTTTTGCACGGGTAAGTGCAGGTATAATATCACTGTCGCTATCAACAAATTCGCCGTGACCACCCATGCCATCAACCACCTTTTCATATCGGCGTAAGCCTAACTCTGCGCAGGTAACCCGCTCTTTCCCAATAGAAAGCTCCTGGCTATGTTTTATCATTCCCCATGCACAATCATTATTTACAATACAAACAAATGGTATATTGTGACGTACTGCTGTATCAAATTCAAAACCGTTGAATCCAAATGAACCATCGCCTGTTAATACCACAACCTGTTTATCGGGATGAACAAGTTTTGCGGCAATAGCAAAAGGAATGCCTGCTCCTAAACAACCTAACAGCCCTGCGGATTGTGAAATAACGCCGGCTTTATGTTTTGACTGAAATCCTACCAATCCAAAATAGGATGTGTCGCCACCATCAATCACATACAGTGCATCTGTACCAAACACTTCCTGTGCTCTGGCAACCAGCCGTATCGGATGAATTGGTTCAGAGGGTAACTGCCGCAATTTAATCTCACTATCAATAAAAGCATACCCGGCATTGGTAAGCATGGTTAACCACTCGTTATGATTTTTTTGCTCTACCAGTGGCAACAAAGCTTTAAGGGTAGTGCCCGCATCACCAAAAAGTCCTGCATCAGCTTTCCTGTTGCGGTTAATCTCGGTTGGTTCAATATCAATGCGTACAACCTTTGCTCCTGGTGGTATTACAGCTCCCGATTGGAACAGCCAGTTAAAACGGATGCCGGCTGCAACAAGTACATCAGCCTGTGATAAGGTCATTAACAACCCGACATTGCCAATATTCCAGATAGACAGAGGGTGGTTATCAGGAAGAACCCCGCGCCCTCCATTGAGCAACATAAAGGGAATACCTGTTTTTTCTATAAAAGCCTGTAATTCTAATGGACAGTTGCTATATCCTAACCCGCTTCCTCCAATAAAAAGAGGCTTCCTGGCGCTATTGATGATCTCTGCTGCTTTATATAAATTCTCTGAATCAGGAGTAACCTTAAATATATCAGTGGTAGGATGAAATTCAAAATCTTCTACTGCAACGTTTAAAATATCAGGTGGTAGTTCTAAAAAAACAGGGCCAGGCCTTCCACACAGAGCATACCGAAATGCCATATCTAAATATTCAGGAATACGCCTTGTGTCGTAACAGGTGGCACACCATTTTACTAGAGGTTTTACAACATCAATCTGATTCATCTCCTGCAGAGCGCCTTTATGATCGTCACGCAGAGGATGTCTACCGCACAACACCACAACCGGTGCGTTATCCAAACATGCATTGGCAATCCCTGTGATACCATTGGTAAAACCAGGTCCTGCAGTAAGGAAACACACGCCTGGTTTACCCGTATAAACTGCCATGGCATGCGCCATCATAACCGCAGCCTGTTCATGGCGTACGTCAATGGTTTGTATG
>DAOLVF010000021.1:8249-11369 GCA_035420565.1 Spirochaetota bacterium
GGCATGCGCCATCATAACCGCAGCCTGTTCATGGCGTACGTCAATGGTTTGTATGGTATAGTGTTGCAATCCATCCAGAAGTGATTCGATATGACCACCTGATATACCAAATACACATTGCACACCTCGTCTGGATAAATAGCTGCCAATTAAATGTCCTCCATTTATTGACATACTCCCTCCCGTTATTTTTTTTTCATGGCGATAGTTACTGCATCATTGAACCACTGGATAAAAAATGCCATGCCCTCAATATATAAATTTCCCGTTGCAGCAGCATAAAACGAAGCCTCCTGCGTACCTTCTTTTAATACTTTGTATGCTATCACTGGATTAGAAAATACCAGTGCAGCATCATACTCCTTTAGTGAGCGCGAAGACGAAACCCTGCCCCTGTTAAATAGGAAGGTACGCCCTTTGTTATCCTTTGTCTTGATTGCTATTTTTATATTCACATTGCCAATATAATGCTGAAAAGCCTTATTACGTTTTGAAGCAATCCTTAAAACCAATGATAATGCTCTGAGCAATGATGCAAACCTCATGTTTTTTTACCTTTTATTTTAAAATGTGCAGTGCATCAGTATGTTTGAGTATAGTATCAAGGCAACGATTATATTACAACCATCGTATCCATATGTAAATTCTTTTTTAGTAATTGTTTTAAAAATTTACTTGCGATAGTCGTTTCTATATGATAGCATGGATGCCTCAATAGTTTCATGATCTCAGTTAATTATTGAAATTCCCGGTCAAGCCCGGAATCTCACTGGTGCGAAAACTCCCCTCGCCTTGCGAAGGAGAGGGGACGGGGGTGAGGTTAACAATTCTATTTACAGAGGAGATTGGCAATGCTAAATATTAAGGTCAACCAATTAGCTGATGTAGTTATAATCGATCTTGAAGGAGAGTTTGATATCGACGTCATACGCATGGTTGAAACAGCATGGAATGAAGCAGTAAAGAAAAAGCCATCTGTTATAGGATTTAATTGTAAAGATCTCAAATTCATAGACTCTTCAGCATTAGGCACTCTTGTTAAATTTATGAACAGTGCATCAAACAAAAAAATAAACTTTACACTATTTAATGTGGCACCTTCTATTGTTTCAATCCTCAAGACATCCCGACTGGATAAATTTTTTACAATAAATTCAAAAGAAGATTTTGAACGGAAATTCATGCAGAATGTATAGCTATCTATAGAATTGCATCATCGTATATAAAAAAAATGAAAATATATAAAAGAATGATACAATTCTCATAATGTAAAGTATATGTTGGTATAGTATGTTACTTTAACCACGTTGGGGATGATAGTATGGGCATGACAATTACAGAAAAAATATTAGCTGCACATGCAGGGAAGGAGTTTGTTGAACCAGGTGAATTGATTGAAGCCAGAGTAGATTTACTGCTGGGGAATGATATTACAGCACCTATTGCGATAAAGGAATTTGAAGAATTAGGGATTAATACAGTATTTAATAATGAAAAGATTGCTCTGATCCCGGATCATTTTACTCCTAACAAGGATATTAAATCTGCAGAGCAGGTTAAAATACTGCGTGATTTTGCACATAAATTTGCTATTACCCATTTTTATGATGTTGGACGGGTGGGTGTTGAACATGCTTTATTGCCCGAATTGGGATTGGTCCGTCCGGGGATGTGTATTATTGGTGCTGATTCGCATACATGCACCTATGGAGCTTTTGGTGCTTTTTCTACGGGTGTTGGCTCCACTGATATGGCAGCAGCTATGGCTACCGGTAAAACATGGTTTAAAGTCCCTGAGTCAATAAAGTTCATTGTACACGGTATATTGCAGCCCTATGTATCGGCTAAAGATGTCATCCTGCATATCATCGGTGATGTGGGCGTTGATGGGGCATTGTACCGTTCAATGGAATTTGTTGGTGATACTATTGCAAAGCTCTCTATGGAAGGCAGGATGACCATGGCTAACATGGCAATTGAAGCTGGTGCAAAAAACGGTATATTTGCTCCAGACGGTAAAACAGTGGAATACATCAAAAGTCGTACAAACCTTCCCTATACGCTGTATTATAGTGACGACAATGCACACTATGCCGAGGTGAGGGAATATGATGCGGCAACTATCGAACCTACCGTCGCATTTCCTCATCTTCCTGAAAATACAAAGCCAGCACGTGAAGCACATATACCCATTGATCAGGTGGTCATAGGTTCGTGTACCAACGGTCGCATTGAAGATTTACGTATTGCTGCAAAGATATTAAAGGGTCATAAAGTTCATAAACATGTGCGTTTGCTTATAATACCAGCAACACAGGAAGTATATAAAAAAGCTCTTCAAGAGGGGCTGATTGATATATTTATTGAAGCGGAAGCTGCGGTTTCCCTGCCAACATGCGGGCCATGTTTGGGGGGGCACATGGGAATCTTAGCCGAAGGTGAACGCTGTGTTGCAACAACCAATAGAAATTTTGTTGGCAGGATGGGACATCCAAAAAGTGAGGTTTACCTGGCAGGTCCTGCTGTTGCTGCAGCATCAGCAATATCAGGGAAGATTGTTCATCCCGATGAATTGCGTTGACTAACATTACTACATGGTAAACGAGGTACACTATGAAGGCACATGGTAGAGCATGGAAGTTTGGCAATGATATAAATACTGATGAGATTATACCAGCCCGATATTTAAATACATCAGATCCAGGCGAACTGGCACTCCATTGCATGGAAGACGCTGATCCTGACTTTATGAAAAAGGCACAAGCAGGTGATATCATTGTTGCCGGGAAAAATTTTGGATGCGGTTCGTCACGTGAGCACGCTCCCATTGCTATTAAGGCAGCAAAGATTTCATGTGTGATAGCTCATTCATTTGCGCGGATATTTTATCGCAACAGCATTAACATAGGACTTCCCATCATTGAATCGGAGGAAGCTTCTGTCGATATTGAACAGGGCGATGAAATTGCTATAGATTTTGACTCTGGAATAATTAAAAATATTACTAAAAATAAAGAGTATACGGCAAAACCATTTCCACCATTTATGCAGGACATCATTGCCAGGGGTGGTTTGATGGCTAAGATTAAAGCTGAAATTGCACAATAGATTATTGCACCT
>DAOLVF010000021.1:11469-14825 GCA_035420565.1 Spirochaetota bacterium
GGGTGGTTTGATGGCTAAGATTAAAGCTGAAATTGCACAATAGATTATTGCACCTGTTTTATATTTTTCCCATTCAGGATATCGGTGCCTTTAGCTTTAAATGGTATAATGTACCATCTTCCTTTTTTATATTTAGCCAATTGTAATAGCGCGGGATTGGGAAGATCCTGTATAAATTGCGAGCTGAATTCCAGTGCAATATCAATATCACTTTCATCATGGCGATGGTATTTCCCATTAAGCTTTATCCGTATTGCAGGTGCGTTGAATATAAATGAGTTGATGGTAATAGCCGGGCCATTAAGATGGAAGTTGCCATATATTTTCTGAAATTCAAGGTTGCTCAGTTTGTATTTTAAATCTGCAAGCCATATGCTTAGTCCATTTTGCAGACCTGTGTTTGCTAATTTTCCATTATCAATGGTAAATTCAATCTTTCCAATAATTCTGTCCAGCAACGGCTCTTTTGGTACGATAGTTACCTGTAATTGTCCTGATGCATTCCCAAACAGGCGATTTTCATATTTTTCAACATATGAACTGATATTTTGCAGCCGTATAGTATTGAACGTTGCTACCAGATTTATCTGAGGATTTTCAGGGTGTAGCGTAATGATACTTCTTCCAGCTATATCGCCACCAAAGATTTTTGCAGTAAACGAAGAAATGGAAATAATATTTCTGGACATGATGTAACTGCAGTTTATATTGTTAATAGCAAGCTTGTCCTTTATTAATGTATGAATGGTAATTTTACCCGAGAGTTCCACCGGTATGGCAATTTCTTTTTTAGATTTTCCTGTGCCCGGTATATTTGTTATATCAGGGGCATTCAGATTTAGTTCCTGGATCTCAGCATTAATTATAAATTTTTTAAATGAGGTATCCACCGTAGCTATGGAAAGAACACAGGGTATAGAGTAGACCTGAGCAGGGATTGCATCTTTTTTGCACTGATTATTTTTTATAATTAACGTTACTTTATCATTTATTGAAAGTATTGTACCATTTTTGCCTATTGTTACATTTGATACTGTTACATCTGCATCAATCATTTTACCGGTATAACTGGCATTGCCTGTGATGTCTGCGTTGATGCTGCTAATATCAATGTTACCCAATAATGGAGCTATCTCCCTGAGTTTAATATCAGCATCGGTAACCTTGATGGATTGGATGTCTCCATCAAAATTAAAAATCAATTGATTAAGAACAAATGTAGAATTTTCAACCTTCCCTTTAACATTTGCTATTGCAACTTTTTTCTTATCGATGTCAACATTACAAAATCCATTGGTTATATAGATCATTGCATTGCTGGCAAGCTTACAACTTCCGGTTGCTGTGCCCTGAACCTGGTGTGTTGTTATTAATAGATTTGAAACGGTACCGCTGAAGATTCTGTATGGAAGGATAGAAGCCAAATCATGTCTGCTCCACCCATAAACCCAGAGTAAATCACAGGCATGTAATACAACATCTCCGCGGATAGAAAAGTTGCCCTTCTTAGATATGGCACAGTCGCCGGTAACTTTTCCTCTGTTCTGAGGCATTGTGATCGATAGATTATGCAAATCGATAGTGCTTTCATTTAATTTGCAAAGCGTGCTGATACTATATCTGCCTTCCAGGGGTTTTAATACTTCTGGAGGATTTTCAAGAATAATGGCTGTATTTTCTATTGCAATTGATTCTATCTGTGTTTGTATGCTTGATTCTTCTTTGGCAAGAAGTTCGTGTATCAGTTTTGCTAAATTTGATGTAAAAATTTTATTTTCTGTGTAATAGATAATATGAATTGCTCCATTGTTTAGATAAATATAATTGATTACAAACTGTTTTTGTAACAGGGGTAGTAACTGAAAACGGATTGCCGAATCCTTTGCATGGGCAATAAATGGTTTGTTGTTGTCAGTATCATAAATATAAAGATCAGTAATCTGTATACCGCGCAGGCTATAATCAATGGTACCAATACTGACAGGACGATTTAATGATTTTTGCAATGTTTCAACAATGATGGATTTTAACAATTCTCTGGGGAAAAGATATACAAATGCTGCCATCAAAGCAGCAATAACAAACAGTACTATGGAAAGTACTATTGCACTGTATTTAACTATTTTTGCTGGCTTCACGTTTTCGTTCTAATGCTGATTTTTTCTTGTAAAAATTTACGGTCTTTTCAAGCTCTTCCAGATTAGTACATATAAGCTTGCCTTCATCCAATGTTATATTTTTATCTTCCAGAAGTTCCACCACCAGGTAGTCCCCCTTGTCATGGGAAATCCCTACCATATTGAGGAGTTCTTTAACGCCAAAATCAAATGTATAGCTTTCTTTTGGTGTAATACGTATCTTTTGTTTTTCAACCTGAATCAATAACGTGTCGTACATCCTTCCAAGAGGATCGCGAATCATAAGATTTTCAAGTTGACGGTATGCTGTCCATATACGCTCACTCAACAGTTGAATCAGTCGGGTGGCTAATTGTGGCTGTGTTTGAACCATTGTTTCAAAATTTTGCCTGTTGATTGCCATAAGGCTGGTATCGCCAAATGTTATAGCTGAAGCACTTCGTGGACGGTTTTCAAGAAGCGCCATCTCACCAAAAATATCGCCTGGTTTTAATACAGCAAGGAGCACCTCTTCATCCACAATCTTGGTTATCTTTACCTTCCCACCCTGAATGATATAGAGCTCATCGCCGGGTTCATTTTCGCAAAATATCATCTGATTGTCTTTATACACACGTGTCAGACTATTTTTCTGAGGATTTTCAGGCACCTTGAATGGAGCATTGATGGATTTTAAATGAGTTATAGCCTTGTCCCTGTTTATGCCGTCAGCACAATGTTGTATATAACGCTGCAGTGCATATGCTGCATGAGGTAAATTTTTCTTTTTTAGATAGTATTGACCAATGTTGAACAGATGTTCAGGATCTTCTTCCACTGCGTTAGCAAAAGTTAACCGTGTTATAGCCTGATCAAATTCACGCAGTTTACGCGAGAAGAAGCGGATAATCTTCATGGCAACCGCAGGATTTTTCTGTATGAGGATGCCAAATTGATCTCGCTGTACTGAAATCAGTGATACATTGGTCATGGCAACAGCGCCTTCAATATGGGCATGACCGCTCATACAGGGAATAACACCAAAAAAATCACCAGGTCCAAGTAGCTGATTTGATTCCTGAGCTACTGGATTTTCCTTAACAATTTTAACTTTCCCCTGCCGTATTATATAAAAATTATCAGCATTACGTTTGCCTTCAACAACGATAAAAGAATTTGCAAGGTAGTTTACAACTTTAAATTGTTCCTGCACCATGTGTTGCCATCAATGTTTGATTT
>DAOLVF010000021.1:14925-17223 GCA_035420565.1 Spirochaetota bacterium
CGTAGCTGTTCGTATACCTGACCACGGTGCGAGTAAAATTCCTTCTGGTTTATGAGAACTTTTTGCATAGAACTGCTGGCGGTTGCCCCCATTTTTGGGATGGGGAGATCCTTCTTAAAACGTTTCATAGGGGCAAGGACATCAGTATTGCTTGTTATAATAGAAGGTTTTTGTTTATGAAACTGTCCTCCTACAGGTTTTACACTATTTGATTGCACGTGTTCTATCATTGTACTGCACCTCACTATAAAGATACAAGGAATATATGGGTAAAGTCAATAAAAAAATGATACATTGTGATTATGATTTACAGGCAATGAAACCACATGGTGGTTTACACAAAAAGTGGTATCAATAGTAACATCAATAGTGAAGACAGGCAATATGAAGAATACACATTAGCCATATGCCTAATCAGATGTAAGATATTTCTCTAAATATTCATTAAGGTCAGCAATATTTTTACGTATCATGGATTTAAATTCGGGCGGTATGTTCTGTTGCATCACTACCTTGTAATAATTCAGGGCATCACGTACTTTACGTTTTTGTATCAATTCATCGGCTTTTTGCAGCAGCGGTCTATATTTGTAAAATGCATATTCCAGTATATTTTTTTCTCGTGAAAGGCTGAATTCATCGGGAAGTTTTTTAAAATCATAGGTTACCCGTAATATTGGCAATTCCTTTTTTTTGCGTCGGTCATGTTGTAAAAATTTCTCGTAAAATTTACGGTCTTCTTCCAGTTTGTGTAATGTTTCAGTATCCTGGATATCGTATTCAACATCATCTGTTTTACGATAATCACCTACAATTTCAATGTCATCAGCACGTTTGCGTTTGTCTTCTTCAAGTATTTTCTTAAATATATCTTCATCGCTTATCTCATCTAACTGGCTCTTTTTTTCATCTTTTATAATATCACTTATAAGTTCCCATTCTTCATCCTCTTTCAACTTTTCAGTTTTTTCAACAATCTCGGAGGATTGTATTGTTTCACCCTGTTTTACTGTATCATTATATAATTTCTTTAAAAAATCTTTTGCGCTATCACCTTTCATTCTGTCTTTATCAATTGGTTTAGAGGCGGGTGCGGCAATTTTTGGTAGCTTTTCCAAAATTTTTAAGATTGGTTCCGGATCAAGTTCAACCGGCAGCTTCCCTTCATATTTCACGGTGGAAACGGCAGGTTGCTTGCTTCCCTCTAAAAGGCTGGAATGCACTGTTTTTAAATTTTCAAGTTCTGCCCGTGTTTTTTCCTTTTCTTCGTATAATTTAAACATCCTGTCGGTGAGGTCATTGAGTTGATTTTGCAACTTTTGTATTTCCGAAGTTTTTAAAGCATCTTCTTTGCTTGATAACTCCCTCAAGGAACTGGCAACCTCTTTTTTAAGTTCTTCAAGGTGTGATGATAACTGTTTGATCTCATTGCTATAGTTGCTTATTGCTGTATCCTCGGTGTTTTGTAACCGCTGCTTCTCAAGAATTCGTTTAGTAATTTCATCAATAATGTTATTAATATCAACATCCTGAGGTGCAAAACCAATCTGTATCTTTTCAGGTAGTCTAATAGGGCTATCTAATGAAATTTTTATTTCATTAGGCGTGGTTTTTGCTACTGTTTCACGCTGCCGTTGCTGTTGCTCTTGTTTGTGTCGGTATTTTTTCAGGTAATTGATGTTGGCATCTATTTTTGAGTTGGTTTCTGCATCAAGGATGCGTTCGTTGACACCTTCATAGAGCGAGATTGCCGTAGGGAAGTCACCCTTTTTTGCATACACCTCTGCATTCATTAAAATTCTAATATAAATCCTGAAACGGGAATAGGGTGGAATAATCTCTTCTGCGGTGTAGGGCAGTTTAAAATCTTCATCAATATCGGTTCTTTCAGGTGGTGTGTCGGTTGCTCTTCGTTTGGGTTTTGTCCCATCAGGATATGCTTCCTCTATTGCTAAATCACTTGCCCGCCTGCGATAGATTTTTTCAGGTGATGATTCACTTTTAGCCTGTGGTGTGTCATTGCCTGTTATTGCCCATATGAGTATAACAATGACAATGGCAAGCGATGTAATCAGTAATGGTATCATGATACTATAAGTTATTCCTCACTCTATTGCTGCAGGCTTACTGTACAGTAACTATCGCCCACAACAATAAAATATAATAATAATCAATGCAATGCAACAGACTTTTTAAAAATAATATGTGCGATAGTTACCGGTAAATAACCTCATAGTATATATCGTCACCGTTACGCTGAAATCAAAACAACCGCTGACATTTTTTTGCATGGATAGC
>DAOLVF010000021.1:17323-20187 GCA_035420565.1 Spirochaetota bacterium
CGTCACCGTTACGCTGAAATCAAAACAACCGCTGACATTTTTTTGCATGGATAGCGCTCCTGCTGTATTGCCACGCCGTCAGGCTGTAAATCGAAAGGACTATCCAGCGAGGTATCGATAACCCTGCGCCATAAGCTACCATTAAATGGCTGTGGTAAACAAAATTGCAGATCGTATTCTGACGCATTGTAGATGATATAGCTATCGTTATCGGGCTTGCCATTGCATTGAGCATACTGGCCATTGAGATGCAGGGCAATGGAATGGCTATAAAAGGAACAATCAGGCTGGTAGAGGTTTACACCATGCCATTGTATGTCGGGATGGTTACATCCATTACGGGGCGCTCCTGTTAAAAATTGCTTCTGGCGGAAAACAGGGTGCTTTTTTCTCAACTGCACAAGCAACTGTACAAAACGATGAATGTCGCTAAACTGCGTACCCCTATCCCAGTTAACCCATGATATTTCATTGTCCTGGCAGTAAGCGTTGTTATTGCCGTTTTGCGTACGTCCCATCTCATCACCTGCCAGCACCATGGGTACACCCTGTGACAATATAAGTGTGGTAAAAAAATTTTTTATCTGCTGCCTTCGTATTCTTTGAACAGCTTGTGGCGCATCATGTCCTTCAACCCCATAGTTGTGACTGATGTTGTTGTTGTCGCCATCAAGGTTGTTTTCGCCATTTGCAAGATTATGCTTTTCATTGTATGAAACAAGGTCAAGCATGGTAAAGCCATCATGGCAGGTGATAAAGTTTATGCTGTGTAAAGGGCTGCGGTTTGACCGTAAATAGATATCGGGGCTGCCAATAATCCGCTGCATAAAGGTAGGCACGGTATCATTATCGCCACGCCAGAAGTGGCGAACATCGTCGCGAAATTTGCCATTCCATTCAGCCCATCTGCCGGGAAAATGGCCAATTAAATAGGCACCACCGGCATCCCATGCCTCGGCAATGATCTTGGTATTACGTAAGATGGGATCCTCGGATATCTTTTCAATGAGCGGTGGGTTTTGCAGTATATTTCCCTCCTGATCTCTGCCCAGTATTGAAGCCAGGTCAAATCTGAAACCATCAACATGCATATCTATAACCCAGTAGCGGAGGCAGTCTAAAATAAAATCCCGCACAAGCGGGTGATTGCAGTTAACGGTGTTACCGCATCCGGAAAAATTGTGGTAAAATCGTCTATCCTCTTTCAGCATATAATAGATAGAGTTGTCCAGCCCTTTAAAATTGATGGTTGGACCAAGATGGTCACCTTCGGCTGTATGATTAAAAACAATGTCTAAATATACTTCAATCCCCGCCTGATGGAAGTCGCGTACCATTTCTTTAAACTCGTTGACCTGCTGCCCCATTGTCCCGCTTGATGAATATGAAGATTTTGGAGCAAAGAAAGCAATGGTGCTGTAACCCCAGTAATTTTTTAAACGCTCTCCGGTGAATGGATTAATGTTGATATTTTCAAATTCATCAAACTCCTGTATGGGCATAAGCTCCACAGCGGTTATTCCCAGCTCTTTAAGATGGGGAATTTTCTGGGTTAATCCTTTGTATGTTCCTGGATTGGCAACGTGTGACGATGAATGCCAGGTAAATCCTTTTACATGCAGCTCATAGATAATGGTATCCTCCATGGGGATATTGATGGGTCTATCAAACCAGTCAAATTGAGTATCAACAACTAAACATTTGGGTGATTCTTTGTAATTCTTTTCGGTTGAAAATGATAAATCCCTATCAGGGTGTCCTTTAATGTAACCGCATGCCTTGCTAAAATCCCATATATGGTTACCACTTATTGCATTTGCATAGGGGTCAAGGATTAACTTATGTTTGTTAAAGCGGTGCCCTTGTATCGGTTCATACGGTCCATCAACCTTTAAACCGTAGAGTTGTTTTTCGCGTATGCCAGCTATCCAGATATGCCATATATCCCCTGTTTTGTTCATTGACGGGTCAAGTTCAATTTCAATGTATTCTTCCGTTTCAGATGATTCAAACAAAAGTATTGAAATTGCTGTTGCATGACGGCTGAAGATGGAAAATTGAGCACCATGCCTGTCTATATGTACACCTAAGGGTAATGGATATCCTGGAAGGGTAACAAAAGGGTATTGCTTTGTTGTTTGCACGATAGTTCCTGTCAATGTGGTCAGTATTGTTTGCGCTAAAGCTTATGATAAATAGTATTGCATGCTTTTGTTTAGCGTCAATTAAATTATTTAACTTAACCATAGAAATAATGCTATTGCTATGGAGCAAAGGTTTGTTATTGTTCTATGCAATAGAAAAACAAAAAGTGCTATAGTGTCGTTACAATATTGCATTACAGCGTGGAAAGGCGCGAGAATAAAGAAAATACTTTTGCCATTATGGTTATAACAATATTTCATTTGACTAAATGCCCTATTATTTTTATACTTGAAGAAATAGTACCATAAGGGCTGGCTTTATAAATGGTTACTATATATTTTCAGCATCAAGGATTAAAAATTATCAATGATGATGTTCTGACAACAACATCAATTGATAATAGTAGTATTGATTGTATTGTTACCTCACCGCCGTATAATGTTGCCATACAGTATGCAACCCATAGGGATACGCTACAATACAATGAGTATCTTGCATTTAGCAGAAAGTGGTTATAACACTGCTATGCATGGTTAAAAGATGATGGAAGGTTGTGCCTCAATATACACCTTGATAAGAATAAAGGTGTGCAGCAAAGTGTGGGTGCAGATTTAACGGTAATGGCCATGGATATTGGGTATCAATATCATTCAACAATTATCTTGAATGAAGGCAATATTTCACGACGAACCGCATGGGGTTCATGGTTATCTGCTTCT
>DAOLVF010000021.1:20287-27325 GCA_035420565.1 Spirochaetota bacterium
GAATGAAGGCAATATTTCACGACGAACCGCATGGGGTTCATGGTTATCTGCTTCTGCGCCGTACGTGATTGCACCTGTTGAGCTCATTGTTATATTATATAAAAAAAATGGAAAAAGACATCAGGTTCTAGAAAGTCGGATATAACAAAAGAAGAATTTATGGAATGGACAAATGGGTTATGGACATTTTCCGGTGAAAGCAAGAAACGTATAGGCCATCCCGCACCATTTCCAATTGAATTACCAAAACGGTGCATAAAATTATTTTCATTTATCGATGATATAATTTTAGACCCATTTATGGGGTCAGGAACAACGCTTATTGCTGCCTATAACTTAAAAAGAAATGCAATAGGGATTGATTTAGATACTTCATATTGTGCATTAGCAAAAGATAGAATCATTAAAGAATGTACTATATATCAGGATGATCTATGTAAGGCTGTAAATTATGAGAAATGACACTATATCTGATATCATTTTAGAATATTTTTAACGTTATCTTCATAAAATATTTATAATTTCTTTACATAGTGGTGACTAATTTAAAGTTGATTATCTTGATTTTGATTATACCATTTACACTATAATATCATGCTCAAAGAAAGATTAAAAATAGCTTTAAACATCCACACTGCCAGCGACAGGATTATACGGTATATCTTTGCTGTTGTAGGGTTTGTTTCTGTTGCTTTTTTGTTTTTAATTATGATATTTCTTTTTAAAGAGGGATTGCCAGTATTCAATAGTGTGAGTGTGAAGGAGTTTTTGTTTGGTACAAGCTGGTACCCAACATCTGTGCCACCAAAGTTTGGCACATTGCCATTGATTGTTGCATCGTTGACGGTAACATTTTTTGCAGCAGCTTTTGCTGTGCCATTTAGCATGGCAATAGCTATATATCTTTCGGAATTAGCTCCAGCCACTCTCCGTGAAATAGTCAAACCCATAATAGAGCTCATTGCATCCATCCCATCGGTCATTATTGGTTTTTTTGGCATGGTGGTTGTTGCCCCGTTTTTGCAGGATCATTTTGATATTGATACAGGACTTAATGTATTAAATGCTGCTATTATGCTTGCCTTTATGGCCATACCAACTATCGCCAGTATTTCTGAGGATGCGTTATCGTCCGTGCCAGCATCACTAAAAGAGGCATCGTATGCATTAGGTGCTAACAGATGGCAAACGATAGTTCATATCACCATGCCTGCAGCGCTTTCGGGGGTATGGACCGCTATCATTCTGGGTATTTCACGTGTATTGGGTGAAACAATGGTGGTACTGATGGTTGCCGGTGGAGCTACTATCTTTCCCACATCCCTTTTTGATCCGGTGCGCCCCTTAACAGCAAACATAGCTGCCGAAATGGCAGAGGCGTCATATCGCAGCGATCATTATTTTGCGCTGTTTGCCATTGGTATCATACTCTTTGTACTGACATTGCTGTTTAATGTCATTGCCAACTATCTTTCCATGAAATATAAGTTTAAATGGAATTAATATAATGGCAACGTTACAACAAAAAGCAAAATATTATGAGACCTCTTCATTTGTTATCATTACAATACTGTCATATGCAATCATTGGTTTTTTACTGTTTGTATTGGGATATATTTTTTTGCAGGGTTACAAAGCGCTTTCATGGGATTTCATAGTAAGCTTCCCAAAAAATGAGATGCGTGAAGGCGGAATATTTCCTGCCATTATCGGTACATTGTATTTGATGATAGGCTCATCACTTGTATCCGTTCCCATTGGTATTATGACAGCAATCTATTTAACCGAGTATGTTGAAAATGTAACAGTACTCAACTTTATACGGCTGGGTATTAATAATTTAGCAGGCGTTCCGTCAGTAGTCTTTGGTCTTTTTGGAATGAGTGTATTTGTTATATTTCTTGATTTTGGTTCATCCATTATTGCCGGCTCGCTAACGCTGGGAATACTTAATCTTCCGCTTGTCATACGCTCCACAGAAGAAGCTTTACTTACTGTTCCCATGTCATATAGGGAAGCATCATTATCGCTGGGTGCCACCAGGTGGCAAACCATTTATAAGATAGTTGTGCCAACTGCACTTCCCGGCATATTGACCGGCATCATGCTTTCACTTGGGCGTGCAGCGGGAGAAACAGCTCCCATCATGTTTACCTGTGCCACGTTTTACACACCGTTTGTACCGGATTCGCTTTTTAGTGAGGTCATGGCATTGCCATACCATATCTATGTTCTGGCAACTGCCGGCACCCACATAGAAGCTACCCGCCCTATCCAATATGGAACAGCTATCGTGCTGATAGTCCTTGTACTTGGACTTAATCTTGCCGGAATGATCATGCGCTATAGCTATAGAAAGAAATTGAAAGGATAAATGAAATATTTTTTATTGTAAGCATATACCTGTATTCCAAAACAGTGAATGAAGCTAATTCATTGTTGACATAATTTTTACTTAGTATATTATGTTTGTGATGAAAAATGCAAATAAAATTTATATGGATGTTTGCTCATTATGTAGGCCATTTGATGGCCAGCACTATTTGCGCATACGTTTAGAAACAAATGCAGTTAATCTTATATTATCTAAAGTAAAAGATTCACATCTTGAATTAATTAATTCCCCTGTGCTTATAAAAGAAATTGAATCAATTGATGATGATCTGGAAAGAACTGAATTATGCAATTATTAAATAAATATGGTAAAATCTATAATTTCAAAGCTGATATATTGAAAACAGAATTGAAACATTAATATCATTGCGTTTTGGTATAGCCGATGCCGCACATATTGCATTTGCTGAATATTATAATGCTATATTTATTACATGTGATGACAAATTATTGAATAAATGTAAAAAATATATTAATATTATCCCATCATATAATCCTGTTATATTTTGCGAGAAGGAGAAATTAAAATGAGAGCATCAAGGTATTTAAGTGAAAAAGAGATGTTACAGAAAGGGATCGATGTTCTGTTAGATGCATTAGGTCCGGTTGAAACAGTGCGCTTCTTGAATATATCTCGTGATAAAAGGATCGAATCTGTTAAACGGCATAGAATGTGGCAGAAAAGTTTAAAAAAAGATGATTTTATAAATGAAATAGTAAAGTAAATTTAGTAAGGGCAACATACTCAACATACTCAACATACTATTGAAACAAAGCAGGGTATAAACTAATTCATGAAAGAATTACCCTGCCCATGGTATTGTTATGGCAAACACCGTACCATTCATTGATGAGGTAACGCTAACATTCCATCCTAAAATCTGAGCTGCATGTTTAACAATTGAAAGCCCAAGCCCTGTACCGCCAGTATCACGTGAACGGCTTTTATCAACGCGGTAAAATCGCTCAAAGATACGGGGTATTTCATCCTGAGGTATTCCAACACCTGTGTCAGCGATGCTTATTGAAATAGTTGCTGTTTTAACAGCGCTTTTAATGGTGATTGCTCCATTCGGATTATTGTAATTGATGGCATTATCAATAATGTTAAAAAAAATCTCTTCAGTTAAGAATGCATTGCCGGCAATAGTTTCAGGGATTGCATCAATATCCATAACTATCGCCAGATTTTTCTTTTGTATTTTTGGAGTTAGCAATTCAATACACCGGGTAATAATAGTTTTGATATCAATATATTCAGTAACTGCATACGCAGTTGTTTCCAATTCATTGAGCTTCAGCATATCATTGATGATAGCATTTTGCCGTTCAAGATTGGCAAGTGCATTGTCAATAAATTGGCCGGCAGTTTTTTCGTCCAGGGAGATGTCCTTTATTGTTTCAAGGTAACCCCGGATAATGCTGATAGGTGTTTTAAGCTCATGTGACAGGTTGCCAACAAGATCAGATTTTAACTTCTGGATGCGTTTTTGCTCGGTTACATCATGCATCAAAAGTAAGATGCCACTATCAGGCTGGGGAAAAGGGTAGATAAATATCTGGAAGTGATTGCTGCCAATGGTTTCTTCAAAAGAAAAATTTTGCCGTTGTGATAGTGCAACATGAATCTTTGCATTGAGCTGGCTATGGCGTATAATGGAAAAATAATAGGTATTGGTGACAGTTTCGGGGAACTGGAACAGTTCTATAAAAGCTTTATTGTATACAGTAATTTTTTTACTATCATCAATGAGCGCTATTGGATCATGAATGCTTTCAATTATCATAAAGAGCTTATTCTTTTGGGCAGTGAGCTCGTTTATGCGTGCCTGTATATTGTCGGCTAATCTGTTCATGGAATTTTGTAGATAGCCCATCTCATCGTCTTTGTAGTTGAGGATGCGGGTGTTTAGATCGCCATGAAAAAATTGATCAATAAATTGCAATGATTC
The DNA here is from genome assembly GCA_035420565.1 of Spirochaetota bacterium. Taxonomy (GTDB): domain Bacteria; phylum Spirochaetota; class UBA4802; order UBA4802; family UB4802; genus UBA4802. Next base: position 24,634 of record DAOLVF010000021.1, read on the forward strand.
AGCTATTGGCTTTGTAAAGATTGTAGCAAAAATATAATTTGCAGCAATGGTCAGCACAAGCACAGCAAATCCCACGATGAGTATATTTTTTGTTAAGGCTCCAATAAGTATATTGATTGCACCAAGTGATTTTGCCGTTCGTATATAGTAGTTATCAAAATATTTTGCAACATACAGCATATCAGATTTGACAGTTTTGCTATAGCGGATTGCACTTCCTACCCCTTTTGTACGGGATTGCAGTATTTCCGGGCGGTAAAGGTGATTTTCCATCAACTCCGGATTGGCAAAAGAATCAAAATAAACAGTTCCATCATCCGTAATGATAGTAATTCTCAACGAACTTTTATATGATACATTTTTTAATGAAGCAACAACATCATGATTTTGAAAAAGAACATAATTGAAAGGTTTATGATAGGAATGTAAATAGATATGTATGTTTTCAATATTTTGCTGCAACTCCGCTTCTTGAAATGCGATGAAAGCAGAGTGAATGTGGTGATTGATATACATCAAAAGAAACGAAATAAAGATTACCAGGGCGACGGTGTATACTACTACAAGTTTTGTCTTCAGCCTTTTCATTACTGTTTACCAAAAAAGTTTTACTCCTTCAAACTTTTAGCCCATAACCAACGCCCGAATAGGTCTTTATAGCATCTTTGTATGTTCCCAGTTTTTTACGCAAATTCATGATGTGGACATCTATGGTTCTGTCAATGACATAAACATTATCACCACGGATGCTGTCAATAATATTGTCGCGACTAAAAATCTTACCGGGATACTGCATAAAAAGTTTTAAGATTAAAAATTCGGTTTTTGTAAGGTCAATATTTTGATTGTCGATAGTTACCTGAAATTTATCAGGATATAATGAAATCGCGTTATAGGTTAATATTTCTTTTGGCGATAGTTCCTGTTTAGTTTGTGAACGGCGCATGATTGCTTTTACTCTGGCAATCAGCTCATGAATGCTGAAGGGTTTGGTGAGGTAGTCATCGGCACCCAGTTCCAATCCCAGCACCTTATCCAGTTCGGCAGATTTTGCTGAAAGAAATAGGATGGGTATAGTGGTTAATTCTCTTGATGCACGGATGTGTTTGCATAAATCCAGTCCATCCATACCGTTCATCATGATATCCAATATAAATAAATCAGGTTTTGCAATAGCAAGTTGTTTCAGTACTTCTTCAGCAGAAGCAAAGGTATTGACATCATAGCCGTTTTTTTGCAGATTCACCTTCAAAATTTCACGGATATCTTTTTCATCATCCACAACATATATTTTTGACATCGTTTACTCCTGGTGTCGTATGTCCTCGCCCTGTATATAGTATACCGCACGCTCGGCAATATTGGTTGCATGGTCGCCAATTCGCTCTAATGCTCGTGCAACCGTGATAAGCCCAAATGCTGGCGATATGGTTGCAGGATTTTCTACCATAAAGCTAAACAGCTCACGGTTGATCTGCATATTAAGCTCGTCAACCTCTTTATCCATATCTATACATCGCTTTGCATAATCAATATTCTTTTCGGTGATTGCTCTAAACGCCAGTTTTATCATATCGATGCAAATTTTTTCCATACGAGGGATGTCAATAAGCGGTTTAAGCAGTGATTTGCCCTCTAACCGTATTGTCTCTTTTGCGATGTTGGTTGCAAAATCACCTATTCTTTCTAAATCAGTGTTTGATTTAAATAGTGCTAAAATAAGCCGTAAGTCTGCTGCTGCGGGCTGCTTTGTTACAAGGATTCTTACACACTCTTCATCAATAAAAACCTCTAATGTATCAAGGGCAGTATCTTTCTGGATAACTTTTTCAGCTAATTTGACATCAATATTTTTTAGTGATTGGACTGAATCTTCAACTGCTTCGATGGCAATATCTGCCATCTCCAGTATCTTCCGTATTAGCTCATTAAGTTCCTGCTCTAAATGAGTAGACATTGTTATCTCCTTTAGGTGCAATAATTAACCAAATTTTCCGGTGATGTAATTTTCGGTCATCTGCTTATCGGGTTTGGTAAACATCACTTCGGTTTTATTAACTTCTATGAGTTTGCCCATATAAAAAAATGCTGTGTAATCGCTAACCCGGGCTGCCTGCTGCATGTTATGTGTTACGATAATTATGGTATATTGCTTTTTTAAATCCTGAATAAGCTCTTCAATCTTTTGTGTTGAAATTGGGTCAAGCGCTGATGCAGGTTCATCCATCAGTATTATCTCAGGTTGCACTGCTATAGTGCGTGCAATACATAACCGCTGCTGCTGCCCGCCGGATAAGCTCATTGCCGAATCATTAAGCCTATCTTTAACCTCATCCCACAATGCAGTTCGTTTTAAAGAATCTTCAACTGTTTTTTCAATGATATAGCGATCTTTTATGCCATTAATCTTTAATCCATATGCGATGTTATCAAAAATAGATTTTGGGAATGGATTTGATTTTTGAAATACCATGCCAACACGGCGCCTGAGCTGGGTTACATCATATTTTATAGTATAAATGGATTCACCATCAATGGTCATGTCTCCAGCAATGCGTGTGTACGGTATTATATCATTCATCCTGTTAATACAACGTAAAAATGTTGATTTACCACAGCCTGAAGGGCCAATCAATGCCATTACCGAATTAGCTAATACAGTGAGGTCTATATCAAAAAGCGCCTGACTGCT
>DAOLVF010000022.1:0-9492 GCA_035420565.1 Spirochaetota bacterium
TGGCAATTTTTCCATTTCAGAAATTATATCATGCAATTCAGACCAATATTTCACTATTATGGTCAGGATTTTCCCAATTGAGGGATGCACAGGAAGAATTGGAAAAAACACGGGCACGGTTGCAATATTATGAATCGATTGCTGAAGAAGTTGAAGAAATAAAAAGAGAAAATCAACAATTAAGAAATCTCCTGGGTCTTAAAGAACGATTACCGTATGACTCGGTTTTAGCTACCATAATATCAAAAGATCCTGATAATTGGTTTAGAACAATCATTGTAAATAGAGGAAGCTCTGATGGTATTAAGGTAAATATGCCTGTTGTAGCTTTTTCTGGTGATGAGAAAGCTATAGTTGGGAAGATAATAGAAGTAAGAGGTTCAATCTCAAGAATATTGCCAATTATTTCACCCGATTTAAAGATTGGAGTTGTTTTTCAAGAAAGTCGTTACCCCGGACTTTTGAGTGGTTATTCTGCAATAGGTAAAATGTGCATCGTAGATTATGTGGATAAAACAGCAACTATTAAGGCAGGGGATATTGTCATTACCTCCGGTCAGGGAGGTGTATTCCCGCAAGGACTATTAGTGGGAGTGGCAATACGATCATTCCCTTCTGAATCAGGTGCCTTCCAGCGTGTACTTGTAAAACCATATATTAATTTTGACCTTATTGAAAATGTTATAATTATAAAAAAAGAACCGGACCTCGAAATTTTAAAACTAACTGAGGAAGAAACACAACAATGATATTAATGTATATTATAACAGGAGCATTAGTATTAGCATCATTGATAATACAGGGGCATTCTTCATTTGATGTTTTACGTATAGGAGGTGTTAAACCTGATTTGGTTTTTATTGTCATTGTGTATTTTGCCTATAGTTTTGGTTCTTTATATGGTGAGGTAACCGGATTTATTGGTGGTATACTAAATGATGCTATATCCAATTCTCCTCTGGGATTTATGGCATTTCCAAAAATGGCATTAGGGTTTATAATTGGCTTTTTTGGGAGGTCGATCTTTAAAGAAAATTTATTTACAATATTTCTATTGATCTTTTTTGCTTCTATTGCCAAAGGAGTAATAACTTTAATATTAGCCTATCTTTTTCATGAAGGGGCATTGTCATCTGTTACATCAATAATTTTACCCGAGTCGTTTTATAATGCATTACTATCTCCTCCATTATTTTTTTTATTTGATAAAATTTTTGAGCAGGAGTTGTCCAGGGAAGGCCGATAGATTATGCAATTTGCATCCGTTAGAACAAAAATCATAGAAGAATTTAGAAAGCGCTTATATGTTGTAGGTATTATTATTATCTGCATGTTTGGAATATTTTTTTTGCAACTTATTAATTTACAGATTATTAAGGGCAGGGAATTTTCAGAAAAGTCAAGAATGAATATGGAAAGTAATATTCCATTGCCTGCTTCAAGAGGAGAAATTTACGATAGAAATTTTTCTACTGATAAACAGAACATTGTTTTGGCAACAAATCGCCCTGCTTTTAATATTATTGTAATCCCTGCTCAGTATAAAGAAAAAAATCAATTATATTATGCTATCCAGAATGTATGTGCTCTTTTACAATTGCCATATGAAGAAATCCTGACAGATTTAAAGTCAACTAATCCCTACAACAGATATATCATTCAGGAAGATGTCCCGTTTGATATTGTAGTAACTATCGCCACAAATCAGGATAAATTTCCTAACATAATGTGGGAAGATGCACCGGTGAGGGTATATCCATTCAATAATATGTTTTCGCACGTAATAGGTTATATTGGAAGTTTAACAAAAGAAGAATACAATACATACAGGGATGTTGGATACAAATACTATCAAAAAATTGGAAAAGCAGGTATTGAACGGCAGTATGATTCAATTTTGCGAGGTGTTGATGGATATGTCCGTAGAATAGTCGATGCCAAAAATAGAACCGAAGGTGAAGAAATTGGACAGCATCCAAAGTCAGGTTATAATATTGTTTTAACCCTCGATTATGATGTACAGAAAACTGCATATACAGCACTGGGGAATAACAGGGGTTCAGTTATTGTTATGAAACCGGCTACCGGTGAAATAATAAGTATAGTTAGCAAACCGGATTACGATCCAAATCTTATCATCTCAAAAAATAATATAAAGATAATCACAGAATTAAATAATGATAAAAATAAACCTTTTCTGAACAGGGCTATTCAATCGCGATATCCTCCTGCATCAACATTTAAATTAGTAACTTCTATTGCAGCTCTGGAGGAAGAAAAGTGGAATCCCGCAATTACTCTGTACTGCCCGGGAAAGTATACTTTAAAGGGATATGTTGACAGAGACTTTTATTGTTATCAAGCACATGGATCAGTAAATTTATTATGGGCTATAGCAAAATCATGCAGTGTTTATTTTTATCAATTAGGATTAAAATTAGGGCCAACAACCATATTTAATTATGCAGGTTATTTAGGTCTTGCAGAAACTTCAGGTATAGATATACCGGGTGAAATCACCGGATTTATACCATCAAAAAAATGGAAATTGAAAACTTTTGGGCAGCCATGGTTTGATGGTGATACCGTTAATCTGTCCATTGGTCAGGGATTTATGCTGGTAACTCCTATCGGCATGATGGATTTTTTATCTGCAATTGTTAATTCGGGTGTTGTTTTCAAACCACATTGTATTAAAGAAATTAGATCCATCGATAATACATCAGTTGTTTCGGTAGTTATACCAGAAAAATTACGAGAGATTCCATTATCACCAACAACGCTTGATACTATTAAGCGGGGTATGCACATGGCAGTTGTCAATGGTACTGCTGCGCGATTGGGATATCTGAAAGTACAGATGTGTGGTAAAACAGGAACAGCTCAAACACGTTCAAAACGCCAGGAAGATGTTAGTCAGCATGCATGGTTTGTAGGGTTTGGTCCTTATGATAGCCATCCGGAAAAGGTGGTGGCGATAGTTGTTATGGTAGAATATGGTATTGCTGGTGCTGCTACAGCCGTGCCTATAGCTGAACAGGTTTTTACAACTCTGATTAAGAAAGGATACTTTTAATGTTTAAAACCATACGATCTTCTTTTCAGGAATATGATATAAAGCTTTTAATTTCAATCATAGCTTTGATTTTGATAGGCATAATAACGATTTATGCTACAGGTTTTGACCCAATTGAGAAGGTAAATAGTGGTTTATATAAAAAACAGCTTTTATGGTTTATAATAGGCATTATCTGTATGTTTGCAATTTCAAGAGTTCACTATAGGATTTTAGGTGATTATTCTCTTTATATTTATCTGGTGGTTCTATTTTTCCTTATAATTACAACAATTTTTGGTGCAAAAATACGTAATACACGTGCGTGGATTAATTTTGGTTTTTTTGCCATTCAACCATCTGAATTTATGAAATTAGCCACTATTTTGTTATTATCAAAATATCTTGAATTACGACAATTTGACATTAAGCGTTTGCGTGAATTGTTTATACCTTTTGCAATTGTTGGAGTTCCGGTGCTGCTTATTTATATGCAGCCTGATTTTGGAACTGCAATGATATTTATTCCCATTTTTTTTGCATTACTCTTTTTAGGTGGAGCAGATATACTTCAGCTTATATCAATATTGGGTGTAGCAACTATAGCATTATTTGTTCCCATGATGCTTACCTATATTGAATGGAGTGGCATTAATATTTCAGGAGGTTTTTTTTCATTTTTAAAAGGGAATGAATTATTATATATTATATCTGGTTCTTTATTAGCGGTTTCTATTATAAGTTTCATTCTTTATTTCTTTTTTAATTCAAAAGTATATAGGGCTATCTATATACCCTCATTTATTATATCAGCAGGGTTATTTCTATCAGTAATTATTCAAAAATTTTTAAAAGAATATCAAAAAAGGCGAATCCTTGTTTTTCTTAATCCTGATCTTGATCCCTATGGATCAGGATACAATGTTATACAATCTAAAATTGCTATTGGATCAGGTGGCATTATTGGTAAAGGTTTTTTAAAAGGATCTCAGTCGCAATTAGGCTTTTTACCAGAAAAATCTACTGATTTTATCTTCTCAGTAATTTCTGAAGAATGGGGTTTTATTGGAGCGGTTATTGTACTTTTATTATTTGGGTATATACTTTATAAAGGATGTATGATTGCTTTAAAAACTTCGGATAAATTTGGGATGTTACTTGCCGGAGGTATAACATGTATGATATTTTTTCATGTATTTATTAATATTGGTATGGCTTTAGGTATAATGCCAGTAACAGGTTTACCTTTAACCTTTCTTTCATATGGTGGATCAAACTTGATTATGTCATTGTTGAGTATTGGTATTCTTATTAATATTGATTCACGCACAAGATAATATTTTATTATATAAAAAATAAAATAAAGAATGCTTGCAAATAATTTGCTTTCATGTATACTATAATGGGTATGTTTTTTTGATTTCGATTATATAGGAGGACAAATGTTAATTGTCCTTTTTATAGTATTGCAAATTTCTTTTTCTTTCCATATATATTCGCTTGTATTATATGTCTTACGAAGAGAAAATAAATATTTAAAAGGCTTCATTAATACAACTATCAGCAATATATTGTTAGCCGGTGGAATAACTGCTTTAGCTATAATACATCCACAAAATGTCAAAGAGGTTGACTTTAAGCTTCTGCTGTGGTTTATGACAGGATTTATAATGCTCATTATGTTATTTATTAAAATAAGTATTGCACGAGCGATTTTTATACGTATAAAAGATCCGCAAAATTATCATTTTAATTATTTTGGTAAAAAAGTATTACATTCTACTGTGGTAAGATTTGAAGAAATTTTAATATTCTTTTTTACAATGCCTTTCTTTTTATTTTGCGGAGCCTATTTTATTGCAAGGCTGTTTAACCTGTTATTATATAAACATTTATAAAAATATTATTAAAATAATTTATATATTGTTCATGTTATATAAAAATATGCTGGATTTTTTATTGCTATTTTCATATCATTGTATACAATATTATAATATCTACAATTAATGACGGGAGGTGTTTCAATGGGTTTAATTACCGATAAAATACGTGAAAATGCTGAGAAATGTAAATCCTGTGCATTTCTAAAAATAAGGAATGCAGAAATTGATAAAAATAGCGTTCTTTATGATGAAGCTATGATGACATTAGAAGGGGTTTATAGGGCTAGTTGTACGATGTGCCCTTTTGAGAAAGATTTTGAGAAGATTTATGGCATGAAACCCTATGAATATTTTCCAATGCGGATAGCAAAAAAGGAAGCATAATAAGTTTAATTACACAATGAGTAAAAAGAAATGTGTAGTGTTGCTCAGTGGCGGATTAGATTCTGCCACTGTTGCTGTATTTGCAAAAAGCAGGGGATTTGATATTTATGCCCTTACCTTTGAATATGGGCAACGTCACGAGATTGAAATTCTTTATGCAAAAAAGATAGCCCACTATCTGAATATTAATGCTCATGATATTGTGCATTTACCGGATGACATATTTAAAATATCATCTCTGGTGCTATCATCTGGCAAGGAAATACCAATCACCCGTGGAAGTGCTATCCCATCAACCTATGTCCCGGCACGAAATATTATATTTCTTTCGATTGCATTAGCTTATGCAGAAACAGTAGAGGCTACTCATATCTTTATTGGTGTGAATGCGGTAGATTATAGTGGTTATCCAGATTGCAGACCTCAATTTATAGAAGCATTCCAGAAAATGGTAATGGTGGGTACAAAGAGTGGGGTTGAGGGAAATCCAATTATTATTGAAGCACCACTTATCAATATGACTAAAGCAGAAATTATTGCATTAGGTACATCATTAGGTGTTGATTATTCTCTGACATCAAGTTGCTATAATCCATCACCTGAAGGGAAACCATGCGGTATATGCGATAGTTGTATGCTAAGAAAAAAGGGATTTGAACAGGCAGGGTATGAAGATCCTGCCATACAACGGTAAAACTGCAAAAAATATGAAACAGAGTTATATTAATATACTTTTAAATACTTTAATGTTTGATGTACTATTTCCTGCATTTTGTTCTAATTGTGGGAAGATGATATCAAATATCAATAATGGTTTATGCAACAATTGTTATGATAATCTTAATTTGAGTGTTTATAATTACAGCAGTCAATATTTTTTTAATGTTGAAGAAAAGATTCATGGTAAACGTTACTGGTATATTGATGATATATTATTAGTTTTTAAATATAGAAACGAAGTATCAAAACTGATATATGATATGAAATTTAAAAACAATAAATCTATTGCTTTATTGTTTTCAAAATTTCTGTTACAGGGGATCAATTCTTTAGCATGGGATTTTGATCTTATAACATATATTCCGGTTTCTAAAAAAAGGTTATGGGAACGAGGGTTTAATCAATCTGAACTTATGGCACGGCATATTGGTAAAATGCTACATAAAGATGTTTTCAATTTAATGACAATTAAAAATGAAAACAATACACAAAAGAAATTAAGCCAAAATGATAGGTTTATCAGTACATATCAAAAATTTGATATTTTAAGTAATTGCACTAATATTGTAAACAAATCAGTTTTAATAGTTGATGATGTTTATACCACTGGTGCAACTATTAATGAATGCGCGCGTATTTTAAAGATGAATAGTGCTAAAAGTGTTTATGCATCTATACTGGCATATGCAATGTTGAAAGATAGGGATGTTTAATGTTATTTATAATAATACATTTAACAGTGTTTGAAGTGACTACTACTGTAATTATTTTATATAAATATCTTGGAAAGTTTTGAACACTACAGCAATTGTAATTGAGCATTAGAGTGACTAAAATAATGGTTGTAATTACATTCGCGATAGGTTAAAACAAATAGTATATCTACTTCAGGATTAACAAAGAATAAGAGGTGAAATATGAAAATTAAAAGGGATGATAATCTGGCTATTCTTACTTTAGATGGAAGAATTGATCAGGAGATGTCAGAAGATCTTGAAAATGCATTACAGAAATTAATTGATGATGGTTGTAATAATATTTGTATGGATATGACTGATGTTAAGCATATATGTAGTTCGGCATTAGGTGTGATAGTAGCTTTTAAAAGAAAGATAAAAAATGAAGGTGATATAAAATTAGTAATAACTAATGAAAATCTTCTTAAACTTTTTCAAACCACCATGCTTGATAAAGTATTTGAAATATTTGAATCACAACGTGAATGTTTAAATGCTTTTGATTAATTGTTGATAAAAGAGATATATATGACGCCACGAAAAGACATACACGACATACTAAAGCCTATTGAACATTATTTAATGGCTGTGGATGAAACAGTAAAAAGCAAATTATATACAGGCATTGATTTGCTGGATGATAGCAGCATGCATACGTTCAAAAAGAGCGGTAAGAAGATAAGGGCTTCTATGATTATTTTATCCGGTGGATTAAACAGTACTATACCTGATGATATTATTGACATAGCTAGTGCTGCTGAAATTATTCATGCTGCATCATTGGTTCATGATGATATTATTGATAATGCCGATTTGCGAAGAGGCTTACCAACAGTTTCAAGGAAATATGGTCCCAAAGTTGCAGTGCTTGCTGGTGATTACATGTACACAAAAGCGCTGGAAATAGCTGTTGGCAACAATAGAACAGATCTCTTCCCGATAATGGTTGATGCAACTGTTGAAATGGTTAAAGGGGAGCTATATCAAATTCAGTATTCTGATATTGATAATATAACAATTGATAATTACTATCGCATAATTGAGATGAAAACTGCACGTTTTATGGCAGCATGCGCAAAATTAGGTGCCGCTGTTGCCAAAATGAATACACAACAATCTGATGTATTATATGAATGCGGATTGCAGTTGGGATATGCTTTTCAGATAACCGATGATGCTATGGATTATCTCAATGCCGCGGATATTACCGGTAAAGATGCTGGCAATGATTTTATTAATGGCAAGATTACCTTGCCTTTGTTGCACCTTTTAGAGGTAGCAGATAATAAAGAGCGTGCACTGTTAAAAAATTATGCAAAAACCCCTGATAACGATAATTGGAATTATGTAGTATCAAAGGCAAAAGAATATAATGTGGTTGATTATTGTATAAGTATAGCATCAGATTATGTCAAAAAAGCTATTGAAATTATCTCTATGTTTCCAGACAACCAATATAAAAATATTTTAACCGAATTAGCATTGTTCTTTGTTGACAGAAAATATTGATATAGGTATAATTTATTATTAAACTTAGATAAAATATTGTAAAGGAAATAGTATATGATAACAAAAGAAAAAGAGGAAGTTTTACGATTATATGATGCTGGATTGGAGGCTTATAAAAAGCGTAAATGGGATGAGGCTATTGATTACTTTGATAAGGCACTTAAAGTTGATCCCAATGATGGTCCTTCTAAAGTATATCTTGAACGAGCAAGACAATATAAACAAACACCTCCCTCTGATGATTGGGATGGCGTCTTTATAATGACTACCAAATAGATTGTTTTTTAAAATTTGGCTTGTATTAAAAAAATCATGTATCAACATTGCTGTTATAATAATATATAATAAATATTTGTTTAATAGAAGAAGGTATATACAATGGCTAAAAAGGTTATACAGGTTAATAAGAATCCAGTATATGAAATTGGAATGATAGCAACTGTTTTTGGTAAAGATACAGAGTTTTATGGTGATCTTACCTTTGAAAAATCTCTTCAAATTAATGGTTATTTTGAAGGTGAAATATCCTCAGGTGATTTTCTGGTGATTGGTGAAAAGGCTACCGTTAAAGCCAATATAAAAGCCAGTACGGTTATTATCAGAGGAACTGTTTATGGTAATATTGAAGCTAAAGATAAGATTGAAATACAAACTGAAGGTAAACTTTTTGGAAATATCCGTACATCAAAACTTATCATTGCAGATGGCGTAGTATTTGAAGGAAAATGTGAAATGATTAAACAGCCCATAGCAGTTCAAAAATCAAAACAAGTCCACAAAGAAAGTACTCTGGTTGAATAGATAGTATAATCTGTTGGCAATATTTATATAATTACAATTAAATGAAAGAATTTGTTAAAAAAATTGACAATTGTTTGTATGAAATTCCTGAAGATTATAAAAAAGGAATGCGTGTGCCAGCACGCATTTATGCATCGTATGAGCTTTTGCATCATATGGATGATGCAGTATTTGAACAGCTTATCAATGTTGCCATGCTCCCGGGTATACAAAAGTATGCATTATGTATGCCTGATGGACACTCTGGATATGGATTTCCTATAGGTGGTGTTGCAGCGGTTGATAGTGATGATGGTGTTATTTCGCCCGGTGGGATAGGGTTTGATATTAACTGCGGTGTACGTTTTGTTATAACCTCAGTGAGCATTGAAGAGTTTGCACCTAAGCTGAACCAGATAATGGA
>DAOLVF010000022.1:9592-25013 GCA_035420565.1 Spirochaetota bacterium
TTATAACCTCAGTGAGCATTGAAGAGTTTGCACCTAAGCTGAACCAGATAATGGATATTTTATTTTCACGCATTCCCAGTGGTATTGGTGGGAAGGGTATTGTTTCATTATCCGATAACCAATTTGATGAAGCAATGATAAAAGGAGCCAGATGGGCAATAGAGAATGGTTATGGTGTAAAGGAGGATTTATTATTTTGTGAGGAAAACGGATGTATTGGCAATGCCAATCCAGATGTTGTTTCCGGGAGAGCACGTGAACGTGGAAGGGAGCAGGTGGGTTCTTTGGGTTCGGGAAATCATTATCTTGAATTTCAGGTTATTCGCAATGAAGATGTTTTACAAACAACTATCGCCAAAAAAATAGGCATTATTGGGAATAATCAGGTCAGTTGCATGATACATTGTGGAAGCAGAGGTTTTGGTCATCAAATAGCAACAGATTATTTAGATAAGTTTATTGGGGTGATGAAGCAAAAGTACCATATAGATATTCCTGATAGGGAACTGGCGTGCGCACCGTTTCATTCTAAAGAAGGACAGGCATATTTTGGGGCTATGAATTGTGCGATAAATATTGCATTTTTAAATCGCCAGCTTATATATCATGTTGTACGTGATACCCTATGCCAGGTTTTTAAAAAATCAGCAGAAGAATTAGGCATAGCATTGATCTATGATGTTTGCCATAACACAGCAAAATTAGAGCAATACCAGATTAATGGTAACAATAAAAAGTTACTGGTACACAGGAAAGGTGCAACCCGTGCTTTTACGAAAGGTATGAAAGGGATACCTGATACCTATAAAGAAATTGGACAGCCTGTTCTTGTAGGTGGGAGCATGCAAACAGCTTCATATATATTAATTGGTGGAGACAGGGCTTCCGATGCATTTTACAGCACTGTTCATGGCAGTGGTAGAATCATGTCACGACAGCAAGCAAAAAAGCAATTTAAGGGTAGGGAGCTTGCAGATAGCATGGCGAAAAGCGGTATTGCCATTAAAACACGTTCATTGAGTGGTTTAGCTGAAGAAGCTGGAGCGGCGTATAAAAACATTGATGATGTTATTGACACTATTACAGCAGCAGGGTTAAGTATTCCTGTAGCACGAATGATACCAGTAGGCTCCATCAAAGGGTAGTTGTGAACATGATGGAAAGTGAAGAAGGTTTTGAATTTGTTGAAAATGCAACTTTAGCAGATATAGCAATTTATTGTAAGGCTTTTACCTTAGAAAAACTTTATGCTTTCAATGCTGAAGCTTTTCTTCATATATGTCTGGAAAATCCAAATGACTTAAATGCTAAGATTGATTACAGGTTTTCTTTACAACATCAATCTCTTGACCTGTTGCTGGTAAAATTTTTAAATGAATTAATTTTTATTAAGGATACACAGGGTATAGTATGTAAACCAGTACATGTTGAAATAGAGTATGGGCAGGAAGGTAGTATGTGTACAGCGCAATTGATAGGTGATTATATAATTAATTACCGGATTAATGTAGATCCTAAAGCTGCAACATTACATAAAGCTCGTTGTGAAAAAACAAACTTAATATGGGAATCATTTATAATTATTGATGTATGATAAGAAAGGAAGGTTACACAATGGCAAAAATAATAGATGGGAAAGCAATAGCTAATGAAATAAAACAGGAGATAAAAAAGGATGTTGCAAAACTGGAACAAGAATATGGGAAAAAACCAACACTGGCTGTGATTTTAGTTGGGAATGATAGTGCATCTGAAGTATACGTGCGCATGAAAAAGAAAGCATCTGAAGAACTTGGCATAAACTCTCTTCAGATTACATTAGATGAAAGAACAACACAATCTGAATTGCTAAAATTGATACATGAGCTGAATAGTGATACCAATGTCAATGGTATTCTTGTGCAACTGCCATTACCATCGCATATTGATGAAAATATAATTATTAATACCATCGATCCATTAAAAGATATAGATGGTTTCCATCCCATTAATCTGGGTAAACTTGTTATAGGTAGTGACGACTGCTTTGTTTCATGTACTCCGTATGGTTGTCAGGAGTTAATTGTACGCAATGTGCCGGATTTAAAAGGAAAACACCTTGTTATTGTTGGTAGAAGCAATATTGTTGGTAAACCATTAGCCAATATCATGTTACAAAAAAATGGAAGAGCCAATTGCATAGTTACTATTTGTCATACTGCTACATCGGATATTGGATATTATACACGTCAGGCAGATATTCTTGTTGTTGCTGCTGGTAAAGCAAATATGATAACAAAGGATATGGTTAAACCAGGTGCTGTTGTCATAGATGTGGGGATAAACAGAATAGATGATCCCCGTAATCCAGGTAAAACAAAACTGGTAGGCGATGTTAAATTTGATGAGGTAAGTGAGATAGCTTCTGCAATTACCCCTGTCCCGGGAGGTGTGGGGCCAATGACGATAGTTATGTTGATGAAAAATACAGTGAAAGCTTTTCGATTGCAAAATAAGATATAACAATGATGTGGCAACATTGCATTTCAGCAACAATAAAAAAGGGTGTAATGGAACACCCTTTTTTATTGTATTAATATTTACTCGAATACTGTTTTAATGAGCTTCTGTGTGTTTTTCAGGGAATAGCGGTATATACTTTGTAAACCACATATAGATGAGTATCATGCATGCAATTGATCCAAAGAATATTGACCATTCCTGAATGGTTGGATTATAAGTAAAGAAACCTTCCCATGAAAAGTTTGGTATGGAAAATCCATGGAGTAATACATCAACTTTTAACATCACTATTGCAAAAACTCCACTTATCAAACCTGCAATAAAATATTGCTCATTTTCACGAAATTTTTTAACATTAAGAATAACTATCGCAGTTAGCGAAGCTAAAAGTTCTAGAGTAACAACCCACCAACCATAATAGCCTCCCATCATCTCGATAAAGCTTCTGTCAAAAAGTGGTGCAAAATGGGTCCATAATGAGTATATATCATATATTCTGAACAAAAAGTACGCAATGAATGTAACTCCTGCAACCTTTGCTAATGTCATATAGGCATCTCTGGGTACTAATTCTTTTTTTGCAACCCAGCTTGCTATTTTAGGAACTAACATCATGAGGCAGGGTCCACCCGCTATCGCAGCAACTATCGCCAGATAAAAATAGTGATGTCTGAACCAGTATGGTTTTGCATATAACACTCCCCACATCCCGCCACCTAAGGATCCCTGATGGAAGAAAGAAAGAAATGTTCCAATAGCGGCAAAAATCCACATAAGTTTATGTAAATAATGAGCAAAATAGTGTACTGCGGGGTATCTATCAAGGTATTTATTGCTCAGTATAATTGGGAAAAGCTCAATACAAAGAACAATAAAATAAAACGTTAAACACCATACTACCTCGGTTAACATTGATTGAGGCATGGCATGAGGACCCCAATTGGGATAGGCATAACCAAACCATGCTCTTAGTGGCTGACCGATATCAAATACCAATAATATGAAAGTAAAAAGATAACACATAAAACCTATCAGCACAGTTGAGTTAATTAAAGGCTGTAATTTATCAACTCTAAATATGTATAGCAGGAAGCCCGTAAAAAAAGCTCCGCCACCCAGTGCTACAAAACCTAAATCACCGATAATCCACAATCCCATAGCAAATCGATTATTCATATCGGTATAACCTAATCCCCAGAATAATATCTGGATACCAAAAATGACAAATAACGCTACCAGGGCAAACAGCACATATAATGATATCTGTATATTCCTGGAATAGCTGTTCCATTCATCTTTTAAGAAATTGATTACTTTGCTCACGGTTAACTCTCCTTTTGCCTTTTTCAGGAGTTTTTAAATCCAGATATTTTATCACGCAGCCATTGCTGGCTTGTGAGATAATATACTTTTGGATTTGGATAATCTTTAATTTTCAATCGTTTTTCATATTCAGAAGGATCTTTTGTTCGTAATTCATCTATAGAATGAACAAGACGAACTGCTCTGGGATTCTTCTGTACAGCAGCTTCATATACTGGTGATGAGGGATCATTAAGGTCGCCAAAGATTATTGCATTTGTTGGACATGCAGATGCACATGCTGGTGTATAGGTAACAGCGTTGATGTCAGTAACACCGTTAGCAATAGCTCTATCACGCTCACGTTTCCATATATGTGAACAGAAAGTACATTTCACCATGGTTCCTCGTGATGCAATAGAAACATCAGGATTTAAGGACTTTTTGAAGCTACCTTCATAACGCGGTTTCCACCAGTGAAAGACGCGGGCTTCATACGGACATGCAACCTGACAGTATCTGCATCCTATGCAACGTGACCATATCTGGCTAACAACACCATCCTCGCCTACATCAGTTGCCACTACTGGACAAACGCTAACGCATGGTGGCTGTGGATGATTGGGGTCATTACCTGAACACTGCTGACACATCTTAGGTAAATACGCAACCTTTACATCAGGATATTGTGCTTTAGGATCTTTATCATTGGTTACTTCAACTAAATCAAGAAAGGTAACCCGTTTGGGTATATCAGAATCATCTTTAAAAATGGGTAGATTATTTTCCTGGGAACAGGCAATATTACATGCCCCACATCCAGTACATTTATCTAAATCAATTACCATTCCCCATCTTCTTGTCAATTTGGCCATAATTATTCACCTCTTAACTCAATTTTACTCGTGTTAACCACCAATCGGCATAACCACTGGCCGGGTCGATAGCATCTGACATGATAATTTTAGGGTTAACACCTTTTTCACTGGCATAATCAGTAAATTCCTCATGACCAAAACCGATTGGAATTGCAACAGTATCGTAAGCAATTCGTTTTGTAAGGTGGACTCGTACTGTGTCAAGCTCACCACGGGAAGATTCTATATCGATTTTGGAACCTTCGGAAATTCCTTCTTTAGAAGCAGTTGCTGGATTCATCAACACCCAGCTTGTATCACCTTTCAGAATAGTACCAGGTAAACCTTTTAATACATACGGCAGTGATAATCCACTACCATCGCTAACAGTTGGTATTTCAAAAGGTATCATTGCTATTGAGTATGAACCCGATGCACTGAGTATTTTTTCAGTTTCTTCCAATTTTGTAATAATCAAATCTACCGGTATATCTACATTAGCAATATTTTTTGTTTGATATTTAACGGTTTGAACCGTTTCTAAGTAATTCTTCCATGAGAATTGCGATGATATTTTTGCAATATTTTTTGCTATTGCAAGCAGTGAATCCCCAGCATGTTTAGCTTCTGATGTAGGTGTCACAACTGCATTGCCTGCAACAGGCAACTCCAACGATGTTAATGTTGGAAAAACATAATCTGCATAGAGAGCTGTATCATTGAGCAGAGATGTACAAAGAACAACCGTTGAAGCTTTTTTAAGCTTATCAGATAGTCGTTGACCATATACACTTGAGTACACAGGATTGGCATTATTGATTAGTGCTATATCACAGACACTATCGCTTGCTATATATTCATCCAATCCTTTTGCTTTTTTTGGTATAACAGGTTTAGCTGGAGTTGTAAAACTTACCAGTTTAACACTGCTTCCCATGCTTCCAATCATGCTGTTGATGGTCTGTATTATTGCAAACTCGGCAACGGAAGAGGAATTAACTTTTCCTCCTCTACCAGCTACAGCAACTGGTCTTTGAGCACTGATAAGAGCCTTTGCTACTGATTCAATTGTATCTAATGAAACTCCGGTTAGCTCTGAAACCTTCTCAGGTGTATACTTGTTGATTAACAATTCAGTGAATCTTCCAAAATTGGTCGCACCTGATCGTTTACCATATTTCATCAGGTAATGAGCAACACCCATAGCAAATAGCGGTTCGCTGCCTGGTTTTATTGCCACCCACTGGTCAGCCAATGAAGCAGTTCTAGTTGCGATTGAGTCTATTTGTATAAATTTAATACCTTTTTTCTTCCATAATGACAATACATTATGCATTCTTCCTGGGTTACCCCATCCTTCAAAAAGACGAGCACCAAAACTAACAACGCAATCAGCATTTTCAAAATCATAATCAATAGCGCCATCAGTTTTAAAGGCTATCTCTGAACATGCATTGCTGAGTGCCCAGTAACCTGATTCCTGAAATACGTATGGGCTACCGGAAAATAACGCTATCCTCTCGGTCAACATTGAGGTTGCATCAGGATATGCAGGATTAATGGCTATAATCTGTTCCTGTTTATTATTATTGATAGCATCATTGATCTTTTTGGAAATATCAGCAATTGCTTCATCCCATGATACCGGTGCAAAATCAATTTTACCTTTTTTACCGGTACGCTTCAATGGAGTGGTAACTCGCTGGGGATGATAAAGAACCTGTAACAAAAGCTGCCCTACAGCACAACCCTGGTTTGAAGTTTCAATCTTGACTGCTCTGTTGCCAATTTTACGCACCTGAATGGTACATTTATTAGGGCACCTGTCACATATACTTGCTAAGTATTTTTCTTCACCCTTTGGTGGGCGATACTGATCCTGTGTCCATTCAACTAACCACTGTAACCCCATCCATGGGCCAGGTGATATCAGGGTACCTACACCGGTACCAACAACCGCCCCCCCAATCATTGTTAAGAAGTCTTTTCGTTCAAGTTTCATGGATGTAATAGCTCCTTACTTGTTTTTCAATTCATAAAATAAGAATGATTAATCATGACATACTGTACACGAGTTGCTTACATTTGTAACTGTGTGACAGTCCATACATACACCCATTGCCATTTTACCCTTGATCTTAGCAGTTGTTTTAGAAGCTCCTTTGTCGCCATGACACGAAATACACTGAACCTTTTGCTCATTTTTTGTCACAGCTATATGACTGAAATATACTAAATCGGGCTGCTGCGCAAATGTTTCCCATGGCTTGTCAGTGTCATTAAATCCCGCAAAGAATACTGCATTATTAACTTTGTTAGGATCATGACATTGCTTACATACTGCTACCGTAGGGATACCATTAAATCTTCCATTCGCATCATAGCTGTGGCATAGTTCACAGTCAGCACCGTACTGAGTTGTGTGAGTTTGATGATTGAATGGAAGGAGCTTTTTTGCCTGTACATTCATTGCATAATCACAGGCCTGCTGAAATACAATAAATGCGATGTATGTAAAAATAATAAAAGGTAAGAAAAAAAGCAGAAAAGAACGTGTCCCTTTCACAGACGTGCTCCTTAATCTTTATAGTGGTATAGATACTTTAAAAATAAAAATATTTAAAAAAAGTGGATTGTATTTAATCCACAGAATAAGTACATATGCGAATTCTTGTATATACAATCTTAATGTCAACAAAATTATAAAAAAAAATGGAAGGGAAAGCAGTGTAAATCCATTATTTTAAATTACTGCTTATTTAACGTTAACAATGGTTTTTGCTATGCTTACAGCATCAACGGCATCTTTGCCATAATAGGCGCCAATGCTTTCAGCATATTCTTTTGTTACTACAGCCCCACCAACCATAACCTTGCAGGGTAATTGCTGGTTCTTGATCATGGTTGCAATCTGTTCCATGCTGGGCATGGTGGTGGTCAGCAGTGAGCTTAAACAAACAATATCCGGTTTATGTTCAATAATGGAGGCAATGACAGCTTCATTGGGAACATCTTTTCCCAGATCGATGATATCAAATCCATGATTTTCCAGCATCATCGCTACAATATTTTTGCCAATGTCGTGAATATCGCCCCTGACAGTGCATATGAGCACCTTTCCCAGCAGGGATTCTTTATGTTGCTGCATCAGAGGTTTCAGTACAGTAAAACCCTTTTTCATTGTATCAGCAGAGGCTATCATTTGCGGTAAAAAATATTCACCGCTACTGTACAATTGCCCCACTTTTTCCAGAGCAGCAATGAGGGCATTGCTCATTATGATTTCCGGCTCATACATGGTTAATGCCTGATGAATTGCATGTTCAATATCATCAATGTTGCCCTCAACAACCAGTGAAAAGATTCTATTCAGTATATCACTAGATTTTTCTTTTACTGGGGATTGTATTCTGGATTGCTGCTGTGATGTTCCAAAATGGGCAATATAGTGCACGGCATTTTTGTCTCTGCCTTCAAGAAAATCAAGTGCCATTGTTTCTTCAGCAGTAAAAGGTTTTTCAGTATTGCTGTCGATAGCAGAAGGATTGACAATGGCTGCTGTAAGCCCTTTTTGAATTGCTAACTTTAAAAATGCATTGTTTATGTACTTTCGCTGTGGAAGTCCAAACGAAATATTGCTAAGTCCTATGCTTGTTTTAATACCATGTTTTGAAAAATATTCTATTACTTTCAATGTTTCCATTGCAGCGCCGCTTTCAGCGCTTTCGGCAAGTATAAGCGGATCAATAAATATGCGTGATAGTTCTATGCCATTATCCTGCAACAGGGTAATAAGCCTTTGCCCGATGGCAATTCGTTTTTTTGCTTCTTTGTGAATGCCGCTTTCATCAAGACACATTGCAATGACAAAAGCGCCAGATTGTTGCAATAAAGGAAGCATACTGTTAAAACTTTCCTCTTTTGCGCTGATAGAATTTAAAATTGGGATACCCGGATAGTGCCATAGCGCAGCTTGAATGACAGCATGATTGTCCGAATCGATCATCAATGGTATGGTAACTGTTTTAGATAGGATAGTAACAGCCTTCGTCATCATGATGCTTTCGTCGATGCCGGGTACACCTACATTGATGTCCAGAATATGGGCTCCTTCATCCTGTTGCTTTTTTGATTCCTCACGCAAAAAACTAAATTTGTTTTCTTTTAATTCCTGTGCAAACTGTTTGCGCGCTGTAGGATTTAACCTTTCGCCAATGATAATTAATCCCTGATGTTGCTGCACATCAATATATCCGTAGCGCGATGTAATGTAATGAAATGTTTTTGACCGTGGAATATCTATTCTAATCTCTTTCACAGCATTTGCTAAAGCGTTGATATGAGCAGGAGTGGTTCCGCAGCAGCCCCCAATAATGGAAAATCCCATAGTGGCAAATTGAGTTGATAGCATTGCAAATTGTTGTGGCGATAGTGAATAGGTAGCCTTTCCATTGACAAGCGTGGGCAGACCTGCATTTGCCCACACTGACAGCGGTACGCCAAGTTGTTTAAGCTGGGCGATAGCTCCTGTAAAAAGTTGCACCAGACCATCAGGTCCCATACTGCAATTGGCACCCACCACATCGGCACCCATCTGTGAAAGAGTGGCAAAAGCTGTAACAATATCCGTTCCAGTAACTGTTTTGCCGTTATCTTCAAATGTTATGCTGCATATAATTGGAATGTTTGTGACAGCTTTTGCAGCAAGCAGAGCCAGCCGTGCTTCCTGCAAGTCGGTCATGGTTTCAATGGCAATACAATCCACTCCGCCATCTACCAACCCTTTGATCTGCTTCTTAAATGCATTATAGACGGCTTCATCAGGGGTGGTGCCCATTGGTTCCACCAGGGTGCCGGTAGGCCCAACCGAGCCGGCAACAAACGCCCTGTTGCTTGCGGCCTGTTTTGCAATGACGGCAGCAGCCTTATTTATCTCTTCACAACGGCTATCCAGATTTGCCTGTTGCAGCTTCAAAGCATTACCGCCAAATGTATTGGTTTCAATAATGTCAGCTCCAGCATCAATGTATTGCTTGTGGATTGAAATAATAACATCAGGACGCTCCATATTGAGCAATTCAAGGCTGCCGTTGTAATCAGGCAAAGCATCAAATAACATGGTCCCCATTGCTCCGTCCAGCACAAGGGGGCAGGGTTTTTGCAGTCGGTTTCTTAGATTCACCGCAGGTTGACCATCCTTTAAAAATTGCATCATACCACTGTGTATCAATACAGAGGTTAAAGCCGTGTCTATGGGCATAAAAAGCTGTTATCAGGAACTATCGCACAAGAAAAAATAGAATGGAAAAATATACAATAAAAAAATTCACATTTTATGATTACGACACAATAATACGTTCCGGTGTCAATAGTATTTATGATTATTTATTGTTTATGCAATCTCATGATGCCAATTTGCTCTGAATAACATCCCTGACCCTTTGCATCAGAGCTTCCTTGTTTTGCTGGCTATAGGCAGTTACCTCAATGGGGGGATGTATATACAGGTGGATGGTGCCGGGGCGTATTGCTAAACTCCCCTTTGGCAGTATGGAACGCGAACCAATACCGGTTATGGGTAAAATGGGCACCTTTGATTCAATAGCTATCACAAAACCACCCTTTTTAAAGGGCAACATGTTCCCGTCAATGCTGCGCGTGCCTTCCGGGAAAAAAACTACTGAAGCACCATTGCGAATTTTTTCAACGGCAACCTTAAGGCTTTCATGTGCCTGTTGTGAATCACCACGATCAATATAGATATGCCCCATGCGCTCACAGCCAAGACCAAAGATAGGAACCTTGCGCAATTCCATCTTCATGACCCAGCGTAACTGTAAAGGGATGTAGCCAATAACAGCCCAGACATCATAGTAACTTTGATGATTCATCATAACAATGTAAGGCTGATTCTTTGTTATGTTTTCTTTGCCTATCACCCTTACTTTGACACCGGAAAGAAATAGATTTAACTGTGACCAGAATACACCTATGTAATGAACGGTGTTGCCAGTAGGATCAAAGAAAGAAAGTGCAATGGTCAAAATACCAAGGATGGTTGTATCAATAACAACCAGAACATAAAAAACTGGCCTGTATATAAAATAGATTGTTTCAATCAATGCTTTATATAATTTTTTCATGAATACCTCCATCCTGGAGGCACATTGAAAACCACCTTTTACATTTGATCAACACTATTGTCAGTGTAACAGCGATCAACAAAGTGGTTTTACCATTTTTTGTGCCCAGCATAATAAAAAATTTAGTTTTCAATATATACATACTATCTGATACACCTTTTAAAAAACTTGAGGAATATCAGCAGTTACATACAGCTGTATCAACAACTTTATACTATAACAATTTACTCATTATATTAGTCATATAGTCAAATCTGGTCGCTTGTTAAACCATGGTTTTGCTTTTTCCAGTTGAGCTGCAAGCTGTAATAGCAATCCTTCCTTACCAGATGAAGCAATAAACTGAACACCATACGGTAAACCATCACTACCCCAGTGCAGGGGAACGGACATTGCAGGGACACCGGTTAAATTAGCTAATTGGGTAAACGGCACCTGTGATAAACTTTCTACTGCTAATTTGTCAACAATCCCGGATGCTTTCAGCAATTTTCCCAAACCCAATGTATTCATGATCTTTGATGCAAAAAGCTCAATAGGTTTTGGTTTCAGTGAACCAATGGGCGCTGGCGGCTGAGCTGTTGTTGGAGTAAGGTATATATCGTATTTAGTAAAAAACTGTCCCAGTATGCGTGAGGCTTTATTCCATTCTCGCAATGCAAGAACAAAATCTCCAGCACCATAAGCCTTTCCCAGCATCCCTAATGTCCATGTTGTTATCTCAACATCGCTTTGTTTTGTTTTTCTTCCCAACGTTAGCCCAATGGTTGCAATATCAGCAGCAACCTCACCAAAATAAAGCATCAGATAGCTTTTGGCAAGCGCTATACCGTCAATATCTGGTGTATCATATTCAACATGATGTCCTAACCGCTCACACAGTTTTGCAGCTTCCTGTGCTGCCTTTTTGCATTCAGGATGTACCTGGGTACCAATGGGCGATTCAGTAGAGATGGCAATGGTAAGTTTTCCTGGTGACTTTTGCATTAATTTAGTGTAAGGCATCTCTGGTGGTTCAATGATGTATGGTGCGCCAATATCAGCACCCTGCAGTATATCCAGCATGGCTGCGCTATCTCGCACTGAGCGGGTTAAAACATGTTCTACCGCTGCACCCTGCCATATTTGCCCATATTCCGGACCGGCAGGAACTCGCCCGCGCGATGGTTTAAGCCCAAATAATCCACAATATGCTGACGGTATCCGTATAGAACCTCCTCCATCACCGCCACCTGCAAAAGGAGCCATGCCCGAAGCAACAGCGGCTGCAGAACCACCGCTGGAACCGCCAGGGGTCAGAGCAATGTTCCATGGGTTAAGGGTTGGACCAAATGCCTCTGGTTCCGTATATGCCATTAATCCAAATTCTGGAGTATTGGTTTTGCCTAATATTACAACACCTGCATTGATGTACCGTTTGGCAACCTCACTGTGAAAATTGGGGATATAATTTTTATATGCCCTGCAGCCGCTTGCCATCCTCACGCCTTTATAGGTTGTTAATAAATCCTTGATGAAAAATGGAACGCCATAAAAACGCCCTTTTGGCAGCTCTTTTATCCTTGCATCAATATTTTCATACATGGGAGTAATAACAGCATTGATAACAGGATTTATTGTTTGCATACGCTGTATTGCTTCGTTGATGACCTCATATACCGATACTTTCTTTTTTTGTATAAGCTCAGCAAGCCCGGTTGCATCATATTTTTCGTATTCGTTAAAAGCCATGGTATTCCTCCAGAAATAAAATATAGTGTGTCATTCAGAATAATATATCAGAGCAACAACAACATAAGTTGCTCAACTACATCCAGTACAGGTGCTATCGTTCATAATGATAGCAGTGTTGCATTTTATCCTGTTTTAAGTAATTGCATGGTAACTATCGTTTTAGTTGTATTCTGCACCCAGAAATTATTTGGTAACACAGGATAAACTGCTGGACTAAAATCGTATCAAAGTGTATGAAAAATATAACAAATTGTCAATTAGTATTGTGATAAATTACAGTAAAAATAAGTTTTCGAAAATTCATATCTTGACATGCTATGCTCTGTGTGATATATTAATTATAATTAATTATATATAAAATGATATTGTGAGATAGTTATGATAACCGATACACAGCATACATTAGTCTATTATGGCAATAACATATTGCGGACAACAGCGCAGGAGGTTGTCCAGATATCACAAATGGTACGTGATTTAGTTGATGAGATGTTTGCCATTATGCATAGAGAGCAGGGTATTGGGCTTGCTGCTGTGCAGATTGGTGTGCCATTGCAGGTCATTGTCATTGATATACGCTCTAATAAAGGACCCATGATGGCACTGATAAATCCTGAGATTACAGCATTTTCTGAAGAAAAAGATGTCTATGAGGAGGGTTGTTTATCGTTGCCAGGAGTAATGGCAGACGTTATTCGTCCGCTATCTATTCAGGTTGAAGGAATAGCTATTAATGAAAAGCCGGTAAAGTTTGAAGCATCAGGGTTACTTGCACGGGTTTTACAGCATGAGATTGATCATTGTAATGGAAAACTATTTATTGACTATCTGGAAGATTACAAGCGGAAAGAATTAAATTCGCAGCTTAAAAAGATAAAAAAGCTTAACAGGGAATAATGAAAATAGGTTTTTTTGGTACACCGGACATTGCTTCATATTGTCTGGATTATTTACTTAAAAAGTATGATATTGCTTTTGTGATCACCACCCCTGATAAACCAAAAGGGCGCAGTAAAGATCCTGTCCCTTCCCCGGTAAAGGAAAAGGCTGCTGCATTGGGCATTCCGTGTTTTCAACCGTTGAATTTAAATGATACTGCAATAATACAAACACTAAAAAATTTTCATTGTGACATCTTTGTTGTTGTTGCGTATGGCAAACTTATTCCCGGAGATGTTTTTTTGTTGCCTCCATTAGGCACTATCAATCTTCATCCATCGCTTCTGCCAAAATATCGAGGTGCTGCTCCTGTGCAGTGGGCATTGTATAATGGTGAACATGAAATTGGTATTACTGTACAATTAATTAATGAACAGCTTGACGCAGGTGATATCGTGATGCAAAAAACTATCCCTGTTGATTTGCATGATACCTCAGCAGATGTTTATGAAAGGATTAAACCAATTGGTGCAGAGATGCTTGCAGAATCTGTTGATTGTCTTTTTAAAGGAACTATCGCCCCAAAACCACAGGACCATGCGCTTGCTACCTATTGTGGTAAAATTACAACTGAAACAGCTCATATTAACTGGGAACTGAGTTCGGTACAAATCCATAATATGGTCAGGGCATTTAATCCAAAACCCATAGCGTGGACGATGTTCAGGGAGAAGCTTATAAAAATATGGAAAACAGATTTACCTGACAATTCATCGGAAAAAATGATTGGGCAACCGGGGACATTAGTACCTGCTTCAAAACGCCTGTTTGTTTGTACCGGCAGGGGTATGATTGAGGTGCTTTTACTGCAACCTGAAACAAAGAAGCCTATGGATGCAATTGCATTTTTAAATGGTTATCGATTACAGGAAGGGGAACGGTTTATATAATATATGGGAGATAGATACAGGAAATTTTTTGATGACAATGCCACTGTATCTGGTATAAATTTTTCTGATAATGAGCTGCATATTAAGCGTGAGAAGCAAAAAGCAAGGGAGTTGCGACATTCCTCATGGTGGAAGAAAAAAATTGCCAGAGGTGTTTGTTATTATTGTGGCAGAAAGTTTAAGCCATCTGAGCTTACCATGGACCATGTGGTGCCTCTCTCAAGAGGTGGGCACTCCGAAAAAATTAATATTGTTGCGTGTTGTAAAGAATGTAATACAAAAAAAAGATCATGTTTGCCAGTTGAATGGGGTGAATACATCGAAAATATAAAAAAAAGTGGGATTACATAAAAATTGTTATTGCTCTTTTATTGGCATTGTTCATAAATATAATATGAATGTTTGTTTTTTATAGTAAGAAATATAATATCATCTCTATAATGGCAAAATTGATCTATGCAAAGTAGTGACACTGAAAAAATTAGAAAGGGTGAAATCTTAATTGTACAGGGTGAAGAACCCCGGTTTATCTATTATTTACAAAGTGGTTCTGTAGAAATATTATCTGCGCCATCTGAATATGAAGGTCTGGATAGTACTATTATTGTCGATAAGAGCAAGCGTGTTGGCATAATAAATGAAAAAACGGTAATAGCCGGATTAAGTTTACTTTTTACAGAGCCATATAAAAAAACCATTCGTGCTATTGAAGATTGTATTGTCAAAAAATATCCTTTGCGAGACGGTGGTTTTAGACAGATAGTAATGGACGACCCTTCTTTTGCTGCTGTATTGTTAACACATGTTATTAAACGGTTTGAAGTATCATTAACGGATGTAAAACGGTATACGTTATTATATCAAAACCTATGTCGTATTAACGATAATTTTTCCCTTATTGCGGGGGAACTTGCCGACAACCTGACGGATACACTGTCGCAACGTGCTGACGATATTTATAAAACATATACACAGAATGGCGGTGACTTCCCTTCGAGGATTGATGCAAAATTTATTGTTCAGGATAATTCCAATTTATTAAAGAAGAAATATA
>DAOLVF010000022.1:25113-26245 GCA_035420565.1 Spirochaetota bacterium
ATTGATGCAAAATTTATTGTTCAGGATAATTCCAATTTATTAAAGAAGAAATATACATTTCCTGGACTGCCTGTTGAAAATCTTGTTGATATAAAACAATGTAACTTCTTAAAAAAGATTGTTACAATGGACAATCAATTGTTGATAACAATGTTTCGGAATGATCCCACTATCCCGGTATATATGTTTAACTGTATTTCTGAAAATCTTGTAAAGCTTTTAGACAGGATTGAATCAATACATAATGAAATTGATGTTGAGATGGACTATCTATTTGGGAAAGATGGATTTATTGCATACTTAATTGATAAGCAAAAATTTAAGCTATGGGTTGCTTCCGGAAGAGTAAGTGATGGCTTCTTGAAAGGTTTTATGTCAATTGCTAACAAAATTTACCAGTTTTATCAGGAAATATCCGGGGAAAATCTTTCTAAAAAATTTGACAGTTTTAAGAAATTGCATAATTATATTCAAATTACACAGGATCAGCCAAAAGTTGCCGAGGAAGTTCAAAGAGTATCACGTATTTCTCAAAACATAAGTCAATTGTATAAAAATTCTGTTTATCAGATATTTGAATTTGGTTTCATTGAAAAAGAAAATCAAAAAAATTTATTAAAGCTGCTGTCTGATTTTAAAAAAATGAAGGATCCACTTTCGTCTGAGATAGATGCTCGTAAAGTTAGAAGGCAGATCGCACGGTTTTACCATGATATTTTTGCCAAAGTTTTTGTTCGCAGTCAAACTGAGTCGGTAGTTCCTCCACCTGTGAAACTCATGTTGCGTTTTGGTTTTTTTGATGAAACAATGATTGAACAGGAGCAATTAAACGAACTGCATGAAATATCAATGCGCAGGGTTGAGCAGACACAAACACCAATAGTATATGAGGATGAGTTTTTGACCAGGATATATAATGGTGATGAAAATCCCAGCATCAATGAGATGGGTTTATCGTATGAAGCTCATTTGCGTGAGGAGCAAAAACATATAAAAGGCAGTAGCAATATTGATGCAACAGATAATGTAAAAAAAATAATTTATGAAATTAATCATCGTATTGCTACAGCAACATCAGTGTGTTCAGGTTCAACGGCAACATCGTTTCCTATACTTACATCGTTGAATATGA
>DAOLVF010000023.1:0-8654 GCA_035420565.1 Spirochaetota bacterium
CACAACAAATTCTTTATTTTTGACAACAAAGCAGTCTGGACAGGGTCATACAATACCACTGAGCGCGAAGCAAAGCTCAACAATAACAATGCTGTATATATTGACAATGAAGAATTAGCTTCAATCTATTTAGCCGAATTTAATGAAATGTTCCAGGATGGCATTTTTGGCAACAGAGGTGACAACAATCCTTTGCCTTTTTTGTTTAACAAATATTATGTCAAAATAGATGATATTAATATGAACGTTTACTTTTCTCCCGACGATGATGTTGAACGCATTATTGTGAAGCGTCTGGAAAAAGCAAAGAAGTCCATTTACTTTATGGCGTTTTCATTTACCAGCGAAGCAATTGGTGAAGCAATGATCAATAAGCATTCACAAGGCATTACTGTTAAAGGTATCTTTGAAAAAAGAGATATAAAAAATGTTAATAGTGAATACATTAAATTAAAGGTTGAAGGGCTGGATGTATACTACGATGCCAATCCCAATACCATGCATCACAAGGTCATCATCATCGATGACGAGCTGGTTATTACCGGTTCATATAATTTTTCCAAAAATGCTAAAAAGCAAAATGATGAAAATTGCATTATGATACAGTCACCCCGAATAGCTCAATTGTATATAGAAGAGTTTAACAAACTATATAACCAGGCATATAAAGCAGCCGTCAAAAAAAGGAAGTAATTCCATAAAAAGTACTTTACATATTCTCCATAGTTAATTGTTATATATTACATTAAAACATACTATCATAATACAATTGAAGTTATAAATATCATGAAGATAAAAAGTGCACTGGTCAACAGGTTTGTAGAACTTATAGAGGAAAACCATCAGGTTATCACCGAACAGTTTATGAACAATCTATTGCGCAATCCTGACACCATAGCGTTCAGAAAATTAGATCGACAGCTTGTATATGAGTTTGCCGATAACCTGTATCGCGAGCTTTCCAAATGGATTGCAAAAGATTACCCAAAAGAAGAGATTCTCAGGTTTTACCGAAAGATTGGCCATGAGCGCTTTGAGCAGGGTATCCCCGTTTCCCAGGCATGTAAGGCATTGATATTACAAAAACGCCATCTATGGCTTTTTGTACTGGATAAGCTGTACGATGACACCACTGCATACAAGGAAGCATTAACATTGAATAACCGTGTTG
The DNA here is from genome assembly GCA_035420565.1 of Spirochaetota bacterium. Lineage (GTDB taxonomy): Bacteria > Spirochaetota > UBA4802 > UBA4802 > UB4802 > UBA4802. The sequence goes on from DAOLVF010000023.1 coordinate 1,172, forward strand.
TTCTGTACTTTGACAGAGCGTCATTTGCCATGCTTCAGGGTTATGAAGACATGCTGTATCGTAAATTATAACGCTAATTTTTCCTTGCTTGCTATAAGCCTGGCAAGCACTCCCTCTAATTCAGCTTTTTTGTTTGTTTCCTTTTCTATGATCTTTTGTGGTGCTTTTTCCATAAATGTAGTATCATGTAACTTTTTTAGCACCTTATCAAGTTCGCTTTGCATACGGACAATCTCCTTATCAAGACGGGCTTTTTCTTTTTCTATATCAATCAGGTCTTTCAGCGGCATAAAAATTTCACAATTGGGGAGTACCGCACCTGCATCAGTTTTACCGGGTTTATAGTCGGGGTTAAAGTCTACTGTTTCTAACTTCGCCAGTAACTTTATATTATGCGCCTGTCCCTGTAAACGTTGTTCAATGGATTTACCTGCCTTAATAATTACATGCCCCTTCTTATCTGGCGGAACATTCATTTCGCCGCGGATATTACGTATTCTATACACCACCTCTTTAAATAATTCAGCATCACTATATTCGTTTTCAAAATTATAATCCTCATTGTACTGGGGCCACGGAGCAACTACTATTCTCCCCTCATTGGTTGTAATAGTACTCCATATCTCCTCTGTTATAAATGGCATAAAGGGATGTAATAATTTCAAATACTCATGCAAAACAAAATACAATACCTGTTTGGCGATAGTTCCGGTAATAGCACCATTGTCATAAATCCTTGGTTTGGAAAGTTCAATATACCAATCACAGAACTCATGCCACCAGAAATCATACAGCGTTTGAGCAGCATCATTGAAACGATATTCCTCCAGTGCTTGAGTTGTTGTTTTAATAGTCTGGTTGAGTGCATGCAGTATCCATTTATCAAAAAGCTCTAACGAATTAATATCGAATGAAGAGGGGACAAAATCATCACCTAAATTCATACAAATAAAGCGTGTGCTATTCCATATTTTATTGCAAAATGCGCTGTAGCCTTCAATACGCTTTTCCGACAGTATGATGTCTCTGCCCTGAGCAGCAAAGATTGCCAGAGTAAATCTAAAGGCATCAGTGCCATATTTATCCATCATTATAAGCGGATCGATAACATTGCCACGTGATTTACTCATCTTCTGCCCATGCTCATCACGTACCAGTGCATGGATATAAACATCCCTGAAGGGTACATCATTCATAAACTTGCACCCCATCATTATCATGCGTGCCACCCAGAAAAAGATAATATCAAAGCCCGTAACCAGCACGCTGGTAGGGTAAAATTTTGACAATGCCTTTGTCTTTTCTGGCCAGCCAAAGGTAGAAAAGGGCCACAATCCCGAGGAAAACCATGTATCTAAAACATCCGGGTCCTGCTCAATATTTTTTGCATGACACATACTGCATTCTTTGGGATGTTCTAACTCAACCATGATATGTCCGCAATCCTGGCAATAAAATGCTGGAATGCGGTGACCCCACCACAGCTGGCGGGAAATGCACCAGTCCTTGATATTATGCATCCATTCAAAATATACCTTTTCCCATTGTGCCGGAACAAATCGTATTTTCCCTTCCTCAACTACCTTTATAGCTTCACGAGCCAGTGGTTCTGTTGTAACAAACCACTGTTTGGAAAGATACGGTTCAATAACAGTATGACATCGGTAGCAATGCCCAACAGCATGGTTATGCTCCTCAATTTTTTCTAAAAGTCCGGCATCCTGTAGGTCTTCCAGAATCTTCTGGCGAGCATCATACCGGTCAAGTCCCGTATACTTTCCTCCATTTTCATTGATAATTGCATTTTTATTGAAGATATTAATCTCTTCAAGGTTATGGCGTTTACCCATCTCAAAGTCATTGGGATCATGGGCAGGGGTTACTTTAACAAGCCCGGTGCCAAATGCTGGATCGACAAAATCATCAGCAATAATGGGGATTGCTCTTTCCATCAACGGCAACATAACCTTTTTGCCAACCAGATGCGCATAACGACTATCGCCAGGATTAACAGCAACAGCAGTATCACCCAGCATGGTTTCAGGCCGTGTTGTGGCAACGGTGATACAGCCATCACCATGTTCATAGGGATAGCGGATATAATACAGCTTACCTGCTAAATCCTTGTATTCGGTTTCAATATCACTTAACGCTGTCTCGCAACGCGGGCACCAGTTTATAATACGATATCCCTGATAGATTAATCCTTCCCTGTGCAATGCAACAAACACCGTGCGGACTGCATGTGACAAACCTTCATCCAGCGTAAAACGTTCACGCTCCCAGTCTAATGAACATCCCAGACGTTTCAGTTGCTCTTTTATCTGTCCACCAGAATGCGCTTTCCATTCCCAGACACGTTTTACAAATTCTTCTCTGCCTAAATCATATTTTGTTTTACCCTCTTTTAATAAAAGGCGTTCAACAACATTCTGTGTAGCAATCCCTGCATGGTCCATACCCGGCATCCAGCAGGTAACTTTCCCTTTCATCCTTTGCCAGCGAATGAGTATGTCCTGCAACGTATTGTTTAATGCATGTCCCATGTGGAGGTTACCGGTTACATTGGGCGGCGGTATTACTATAGAATAGGCATCGCGGGGATCATTTTCATCACCGTGAAAAAGTCCTTCCTGTTCCCACACTGTATACCATGTAGACTCGGCAATCTTTGGATTATACGATGCATGTAATTCCATACTCCACCACCTGTAATCTATTCTGTTTTGCTGGTAGTTAATTATTCAGCAGTATATGTAGTGTCAATGAATTTTTTCAGATTGTCATTTTCATGGTTTTGAAAATGACTTTTTCTGGAAATAACCTTCAAAAAGCTCTTTATCAATGGCAAGCAAACGACTGCGGATATCCAGCAAACTTTGCTGATCATAGTGCTGAAATTCATAATAATCCATCATCCACAGGTAGCGGTTAATCAAGCGTGGGATAATATTTGACTGCTCAACTCTATCCTTATTCAAGGTTTGATAGTTTTCTTCTAATCTCAAAATATCCTTCTTTAGCTGTTCAAGCTGTGATGAATTGAGCTGCCGCTTAACATAAAATATATCATGTATAAATGCAACAATTGGTATCCATTCGCGGATATCCTTGCAGTCAGGTTTTGTTTGTTTGGTTAACTCAACTGCCTCGATGATTGGTTTTGACGATAGCAATGGCAAGTCAATCTCCTGTGGATTAAGTAAAAATGCTTCCCTGAAATAGAGCAATGATCGCGGGATATCGTTTACATGATAGTACGCCTCGGCTAAAAGCGACAATATGCATGCATTACTCTGGTACTGTGAGCGTGCATATTCCAGCACCTCAATGGTATGCTGATATTCAGCAATACGCACAAGACAGGTACCTAATTGCATTAAAAGTTTCAGGTTATCAGTTGGATTTTCCCGATCATTGAATGCAGTGATATAGTGTTCAGAAGCAGTAAAAAAAACATAGCGCATGACCTTTTGATATGCTGTTGTATGAACTACATTTTTATCCATGGCAAATGCTTCGAATTCTTCCCACTGTTTCATTAAAAAATCTGCTGTTTCCTTTCCCTTTGATAACTCATCCAGATTTTTTTTTCTTGAATCCCAGAACCGTGCAACACGATATGATTCAGCAAGTCCGGGATATTCCGGATTTATTGTTAAAAGCTCATCCAGCTTTTTTACCGCAAGGCTAAAATCCCCTGACTCAATGAACATATACATTTCATTGGTTCCCTGGAGTAAAGGATCATCCGAAAATGTTAATTGCCCGTTTTTATCCATAGTTACAATTCAGTAACGTCATACATTTTTTTTATATTAGAATTATGGGAAAAAATGATAATCTGCCGGGAATGTGCCCATTGTTGCATTACTTCTGTAAAATTATAGATTGCATCTTCATCCATTAAAACAAAAGGATCATCAATAATGAGCGGTAATTGTATCCGGGGTAATTGCTGCTGCAACATGGTGTATAATCCAAACACAACAGTGACATAGAGCAAATATTTAACCGATGCAGGTGCTGTACTATCAAAAGAAGTATATAACGCTTTTTTTATATATTCTTCATCAATGTGTGGAAATTGGCCCCCTGTAAGTTCTGGATACATTGTTGCAACAGTATGCGTCAACACTGTTAGTGCATCATGGTAAAAACGCTCAACAGCATTATTAAAAGAGTCCTTAACGATTGTCATAACTCGTTTTTTTTCTTTGATAGCATATAACTCCTTTTCCAGGGTGTGTATTTCATTTTCAACTTCCAATTTTTCATTGTTGAAATCAGCAATTTCTTCAGGTGTTTCTTTTAATTTATTTTGCAATGCTTGAATCATCATCTTTTTTTCATCACAATGATGTTGAATATCGGCTTTTGCAGCAATAGCTTCTTCAACAGTTTCAATATGCCCATAATCAATATCCTGAATAAAAGAATCCATCTGACTTTTTATAAAAGCATAATTACTTTCTATTTCTTTCTTTTCCCGTTCAAGATCGGCTAATGATTTTTGCTCGTCTATCTCCATCTGTATGGTTAATAAATCAACCTGTTTTTCATTGTATTCGTTATACTCTTCAAAATATTGTAAAAGAAATTCATAAATTTCATCAATGGTAATACTATCAAGTAGAATATTATTCTGGTTGAGAAGCGTTTCCAATTTTATTTGATACTCTTCCTTCTGTTGTTGTAAGGGTGCAATCAATTTATTAATAGAGTGTGTCATGGTATAAATAATGTAATAGCCAGCACTTACAACCTGAATCCCTATAAGTATAGCTAACAATAACCACCTGTTCAATGCAATTGCATTAAACAGTGGCTTCAGAAATAAAAATAATATACCAAATGCAAACATTACATTTATAATTAAAAGATTTCGAGCACGTTTATGATTTTTAGTTTCATGATTAAACATGCAGGTTTCAATTTCTTCAGATACCGATTGTATCTGCCGGTATATAGTTTGCATTGCATGAATATTGTTTCTTTTTTCCTGGGAAAAATTTTTAAATTGCGGATATTTTGCTGCAATGAGCTTTTCATATTTTTTTATTTTTTCTAATTTTTCTTTAAGTGATGCTATTTGTTGCTCCACAGCTTGCAACTGCTGTGCTACATTATTTGCCGCATTAAGGATTTCAATATACTCATCCAGCAATTTTAATTTTTTTTGGAATATAGCTATCGCCTCATTATGCATCGTAATTTCATCGGTAAGCGCTTTGATTTCTGCAAGTGCCTTTCTTTGACGTTGCTCTTTAAGTTCAATGAGATCTAACTTTGTTTTACAATGTTTAATTTTATCCTGAATTTCATCTGCTATATGTTCATAATAATTTCCGGATTGATTTGCCGTAGGAAAAAATATCTTTTTAAAAGAACAATAATACAATGATCTGTCTAATAAAAGAATGGATTTTATGCTTTCAGAAAAATTCTGCGCATAGTACTGGTTATCCAGTGGTGAAGGAATATATGACAATAATGAAAACGAATCCTTATTGAAAAGGTCATGGAGCCTTTCAAGATGACTATCGCCACTAAAACTATTTGCCACAACCGGAAGCTGGAGCGATAGTTCTTTAGCACGTGTATCACCGTCGGTAGCAGTAAAAATTTTAACTTCTTTATTCCCTTTCCGCTGTATCGCAATATTTGTCAGATTAGATTGGATGGTAAATGTTGCAAACATCGTATCCCATTCATCAGCAACAATGAGGGATGGTTCTTGCGGATAAAGCGTGTCTATGAAACTTTTTGCAATAAGCGTTTTACCCGAATTATTTTTACCATAAATAAAATGGATATTATTATTAAAGTCAACTTGTTTATTTTCAGCAAAACCAATTTTTGATATGACACTTCGTAGCAGCTTCACAGCTCACCTTTAAATAAAGAACACGTATTTTCAATATCATCTATAATTTCCTGCAGGTAGGGAGGGGATTCACTGGCAATTTTAGTATGCAACTCAGAATAAAAATAGCCGCGAAGCGATAGTTCCTGTTTATACCTATTACAGATAAATTGACTGGAAGGTTTAGAATGATCGTTTATCACCAGTTCAGCACACTGGTTGCACAGAGCAGAAATTACTGTAGTATCAAATGAGCGCATACCTTCCAGTGTACATTGCAACACAATATTGGATTTATTATAGCGTTGTAAAATAGCTGATAGCTCATCCTGTGAATGAACAGAATCGCATTGAATTGTTACTGTTTCCATCTTTACCGAGTTTACCGTTATACGCTTTATCTGATGAATTTCATTATTTTCAACGGTGATTGAGAGCACATATCTATCGCCTATTTCATCAGGCGTTACAGCCTCAGGACTGCCTGGATAAGCGCCAACTATCCTATTTTTAAATTTATACATTGAAAAATTATGATGGTGTCCCAGTGCATAAAAATCAAGTGGCATTGATTTTAATGACTTTACCGGAATAGTACCGTTATTATTGTAATTATCATCACCCAGATCAACATGAAACACTCCAATATGGAAGCCATCCAAACCTTCCCTGGCGATGCCATGCAACTGGTCGGCAATAAGCAATTGAGACCCGTAACAATGGATAACCTCACTCCCAAATTCCAATAGAGTATGATAATCATTCTTATTACCATAGAAGGTTACCGTAGATGGAACGGCAAGCACCCTGTCAGGATGATCATTATTTGCCAATTCTGCATCACCTGGAACATAAACAATTTTTACCCCTTCATCAAGCAGTGCTTGCAATGAATTGATAATGAAGGAAAAAATAGGTGTATCAATAACATGGGCATGGAACATATCTCCGGCAATAATAAACATGGTATGCTGACGGGCAAGCATACATATTTTATTAAATGTCATTTGACGTATGCTATCATCTATATATGGTGCAGCAGTATCAACACCAAAATGGATGTCAGACATTAACAGTATAGAAATCATTACTTATATATCACTTAAAAATAGAATGTATGCTACATCTATATAACGTTATACTCCACATCCCATAAGGCAGAATTTACAACTATATATATTACCATGATGAGCATTTTATCTTCCATTTATGAAATATAATTGCAAAATACTGTACATCGGTCAAACATTATTTAAAAAAAATGATTGTATATTTATCATAAATTGTTGATAGTGTCATGTGAAGCATAGAAATGGAATAATCTTTTGATTGTTTCAAACAGCGTCATCATGATGTAACTTCTTGAGCATGAGAAATACTAACTACTATCATAGCGATACGTATATGAAATAAATTGTAATAGTAGTAAATTGCTTTAATTGCGTTATTGAAGAAAAAAATGGACAGCAAGGGCATACACACTATTGAAGACACAAAGATAGATACAACCTTTAAAAAAGCTAATGGTATTGCGCGTATTGTTGGCAGGGATAAAGCTATTGTCAATCTAAAAAATAAGATTAAGCAGATAGCTAAATCAAAAGCAACCGTTATGAT
>DAOLVF010000023.1:8754-11784 GCA_035420565.1 Spirochaetota bacterium
AAAAATAAGATTAAGCAGATAGCTAAATCAAAAGCAACCGTTATGATTCTTGGTGAAAGCGGCACAGGCAAAGAGCTCATTGCACGTGCAATCCATGAAGAAAGTCAGAGAAAGAATGGACAATTTATCCCTGTTGATTGCAGTACATTGACAGAAACCATCATTGAATCAGAACTATTTGGACATATAAAGGGAGCGTTTACCGGAGCTGATAAAAATAAAAAAGGGCTGATAGAAGAAGCTCATGGTGGTACTATATTCTTAGATGAAATTGGCAACCTTAAACCCAATATTCAAAGCAAGTTGCTTCGTTTTTTACAGGAAAGGGAGATCAAACCGGTTGGTTCAAGTAAAACCGTAAAGGTGGATGTTCGCATCATAAGTGCTACCAACATTAATGTGGAAGAAGAGATTGCACAGGGAAATTTCAGGGAAGATCTCTATTACCGGTTATCCGGTATTGAGCTCACTATAGTACCGTTACGCCAGCGTATAGACGATATCCCGCTTTTAGTAGAGCATTTTATTGCCTTCTATTCCGGAGACCTTGATAAGGATATCCAAACTGCCAGCGATGATGCTCTCGAGATTTTGATGAAACGTGAATGGAAAGGCAATGTACGGGAATTACAGCATATTGTAGAGCATGCAATGATCATCGAAGAAACATCAGTGCTGTCAAAAGATACTATAATCCAGATTTTACCTGAATACAAACAATCAGTTAACCATGAACTATCGCCATTAAACCTTGAAAAAGCCGTTGAAGCATTTGAAAAAAAACATATACAGTACGTGCTTAAACTATCGCACAATAACCGCTCAAAAACAGCAAAAACACTGGGTATAAGCCGAAGTGTTTTATATGAAAAATTAAAGAAGTATGGCATACATTAGTATTACTGCAGCAATATATCCAGATCATCAAGGTTAAAAGGCTTCATCAAAAAGAAAATATTTTGATCACCGGTATGTTCATTTATAAAAGCAGTCATGTCATACCCGCTCATAACAAATACTGTCACTGCTGGATTAATACTTCTGATTTTACTTAAAACATCTTTCCCGTTTATATCAGGCAAAATAAGATCAAGAAAAATACAATCAAACCGTTGCGGAGCATTTTGAATCATATCAATAGCACCTGTTCCGTTATTGGATACAGTAACAAATACTCCTCTATCCTCAAAATATGATCGCAGCAATAAGCATGTTTCATTATTATCATCAATCACCAATATCTTTTGATATCGCGGCTGCTTTATTATAGTAAGATCAGGTTCTTTTATAGCAGGTAAAACAATAGTTACCTTTGTCCCTTTTTCCATGCGCTCAATAGCTATATACCCTTCATGATTTTTTATATGTCCAAATGCAATCGACAATCCCATCCCTGAATGGTTTAATGCGTCTTTTGTGGTAAAATACGGCTCAAACACTTTAGGAATAATTGACTCATCTATTCCTGATCCTGAATCGGATATTGTAACACGCACACACCGTACATATTTTTTCCTGATTTCCACAGGCAAAACATCACTGCTGACATACTCAACGTTAATAGTTATTTCACCTCCATCACCTATTGCTTCAGCAGCATTCCGTAACACCTCAATGAACACCTGCCGCAGCTGATTGACATCACCATACACCCTGTAATCGGATTCCTCAAATTGCTTTATAAGGGTTATCCTGCTATGCAAATTGGGTGTAGCACCTATTGCATACATAATTGGCGCACGTATATCAAGGTAGGTTGGGTTAAAAAGCTGTCCCCGGGCAAAACCCAATAACTGGTTGGTAAGGGTAGCGGCTTTGCTGGCCGCTTCATAAATCCTTACTGCAAAATAGCGGTTGGGATCATCCTGTGGAATCTTCCGTAATAAAATTTCAGTGAAGCCTGAAATACCTGCAAGGATATTATTAAATTCATGAGCTATCCCCCTGGCAAGCCTTCCAACACTTTCAAGCCGTTTTGTTTCCAGCGTTTCCTGTTCCCTTTTATGTTTTGCAGTTACATCCTCCAGCATTGCAACAAATCCTTCAGTATCCCCGGAGGAGCGAGTATAGGGGAACGCCTTACCAGCAAAGTAAAAGGTTACCTCTTCCCCTTTTATTGTTAGGGTGTGAGGAAAGCGTGGAACGTCCATTACCCTGCCGCGTAATACCTCCCTGAAAATGAGATCAATCCCATATTCCTGCATTTGTTTATCCTGCAAGACATTATAGCCGGGTATAAAATTATCAACCTGTTCCATCATTGCCCTGTAGGTAAGGTTTTGCCGTGTAATATTTCCTTCTTTATCAAAGAGCACTATTATATACGGTGAATGCAAAAAAAGATTTTCAGAAAAATAAAACGTTTGCAGCATCTCTTCTTCTAATTTTTTCCGCTCGGTTATATCACGTATCACGGCATGAATACGGATAACATTTTCATTGTGCTTTATATAAATATTTTTTTGCTCAACCCAGATTGTGGTATTATCCAATGTTTTTACTTCAAAGGTAATAGAGGGTGTAAGTATCCCCTCTTTTAGATCACGCCAAAATTGTAGATATTTTTTTCTGTAGCGAGGTAACAAAATACGGGCTAAATCCTTGAGCTTGTGCACCTTTTTTATTGAAAAACCCAGCCTTTCTATTGCACGTATGTTGGCATAGCGGATAACACCTGAAGGATAATCTACCGATAATACAAGATCCGGCAGATTGTCAATAAGCTCCTTCAGACTCAAATCGCTGTTATATATAGTATCCATGTTGTTCATAGGTTAGCCGTTATAAACTACCTTTCCCATTGTATTGATAACCAGTGAAAAGCTTCTCTCTGGCATAAAATCATACACCATTGACATTCTGAGATACGCAGCTTTTGTCGTTCTGAGGGAGCATTAACACCCAAAGAATCTATTTGTTCAACGGCTACATTCTTTACTTTGACTTATATCAGCACAGGCAGATTAGCCTCAGAATGACACATCACAACACGATTCTTTGCTATTGCTCAGATTGACATAAAACACTATT